>CAYQQA010000102.1:0-3057 GCA_964419805.1 Candidatus Woesearchaeota archaeon | reverse complement strand
TCGAATTTTCAGAGAATTAATTTCTTACGCCACCAGTCTTTGACTGGTGGAATTCGCCTTCGGCATTAAATGGTATAATCATTGGGAAAATCCTACCCGGTAGAAGTCCCATCAAAGAGAAAAGAAAAAGTATGGAGGACCTCATTTAAATTATTAATCCTTCCAGAATCAATTTTTAGATTACAATGTAGGTTTCCAAACAAAAATCAACAACCCAATCGCAGCAGAGCTGCGAGGTATGTTAACTCAAAATTCATAACCCTCTAAACTTTTTTCGCTTCTTCCTTGATTCAACACATAATCCTTTACAGCAGTTAATGCCCTGCCATCGCCGACGGTATCAACATGTCCGCCGTCCGTCCAGAATTCACCTCCCAAAAGTTCCTCTTTAACTTTCGGAAACCGTTTGAAGATTTATTTTGCCAAAATACTTTTGCATATTTGAATTATTTTTGACGGAGCATATCTTGGCGCAGCCTCGACAACAAGATGCACATGGTTATTCTCGTGACCCAACGCCTCAAACCAGATGTAATATCTTTCCTGAATTCCTTTACAAACATTTTTCATGTAATCAAACATTTCATCGTCGATTAAACTTTTTCTGTACTTAACAACAAAAACCAAATGATAACGAATCCTATAAGAACAATGAGATGCTTTTCTAACTTTCATAAAACAATAAAACTATTTTACCTATTAAGTTTATCACAGCAGAGCTGCGGGGTAAACCCCAAGGGGAAATTTAATTTAAAATGCACAACATAAGCTATCAATTAACAAATCTCGAAACCGTGAATGTAAGAATCCCAGAAGGAACAGCTTCAAAAAAGGTTGTTGAATATTCTACCGGAGAAACAGAATTAAAAGATTGCACAAAATCCAGTAAAGATATTAACGGAGAAGCTATAAGAATAAGGCCAGTTCAAATAGGTATAACGGAATTAAAAACAATCAATTTAGTCGAAGTAAAAACTCCCAACCCAACTTATTATACAATCCAGATTCAATAGAAGTTTTATAAGTTTGTCACTCAATAACTTTTTTTCAAAAATCAAACCTTCACTTCGTTTAGAGGCAAAATTATCAGTTAACCCAGTAAAATCAAGTTTTGATAATCCTTAATTCATTAAATTTCAAATAACAGTTTCTCCCAGTGTTCAGGGCTTTTTTCAATAATTCTTTATCGTATCGCGAGTTCCAACGAACCATTTTTTATTTCCCAAATGATCATTATCTTATCCTAGAAGTTTTTGCATTATCACTCAGTATTATATCGCGAGCGAAGTGAGCGCAATTTCTACTCCTCCAAGTCCACCCTCCTTCTCAACAATATTAACAACATCCGTAACATAATCTCCATACTGAAGTTTCACAACCATCACACCCTGAGCAGCACGCCCCATCGTTCGAATATTTTTCAAGTTCGTTCTTATCACCACTCCCTTCGCCGTCGTGATAATTATCCCATCACTCGGATTCACAGAAACCGTATTAACAACCTCTCCTGTTTTTTCAGAAACCTTAACATTAATAACCCCTTTACCTGCCCGCGCTGTCTTCCTGTAATCCTGAACATTCGTTCTCTTCCCAAAACCCTTCCGCGTAATCGTAAAAATTTCTTTCGTCAACAAAACCTCTAAACTAACAACCTCATCATTTTCCAATTTTATTCCAGTCACACCATAACTCGCACGCCCCATGTTTCTGACTTCTTTCGCATTAAACCGAATCGCCTTTCCTTTCTTCGTCGCCATCAAAACTTCCTGTCCGTCTTTAACAACCTCGACCCCAATAAGTTCATCACTTCTATCCAAAGGAAGATTAATCGCCTTAACTCCGGAAGCCCGCGGTTTTGAAAAATTACCCAAAGAAATTTTCTTAATCATTCCTTTTCTCGTCGCCATGACAAGATTATCTTCAAAATTCTTAACAGAAATAACTTTTGTGATGTTCTCGTCTCTCAAACCAACCAAATTAATAATTGCCTTTCCCTTACTGTATCTTTCAGCTGCAGGAACTTCATAAGCTTTAAGCCACAAAACCCTCCCCCTCGACGTGAAAAACATCAAATAATCATGAGTTGAACAAGTTATCAATTGCCTCACAAAATCGCCGGTAGCCAATCCGCTTCCAATAACGCCTCTTCCACCCCTCCTCTGCTCCCTGTAAGTTTTCACATCCATTCTCTTGCAATACCCCTTATCGGTAATCGTCACAACAACATCTTTTTTCTGAACCAAATCCTTCTCCTTAATCTCGCTAATTCTCTGAAGAACCTGCGTCTTCCTTGAATCCCCATATTTTTTCTTCAACTCATTAACTTCTTTAATAATTATTTTCAAAACCTCGTTCACATCACCCAAAACTTTCTCAAGCTCTGCAATTTTTTCCTTAAGTTCTTTAGCTTCCTTCATAAGTTTCTCTCTCTCAAGAGAAGTCAACTGCTGAAGCCTCGTATCAAGAATCGCCTGTGCTTGTTTCAATGAAAAAGAAAACTTCTTAACCAAAATATCTCTCGCTTCAGTTGCGTGCTTCGACTTTTTAATCAAACTAATAATTTCATCAAGGTTTTTCAAAGCAACCAAAAGTCCCTCCACAATTTCCTGTCTTTCCTTTGCCTTCTTCAACTCAAATTTAGTTCTGTTTGTAATAATTTTTTTCCTGTAATCAACATAGTATTTCAAAACATCGACCAAACTCATAACTTTAGGCTGACCATCGTGAAGCGCAAGAAAATTCACATTAAACGCATCCTGCAACCGAGTATACTTATAGAGCGCATTAATAATAAACTTTGAGTTCGCGTCCTTCCTCAACTCCAAAACAATCCTCGTTTTTCCTTTAGAACTCTCATCCCTCAAGTCGGCAACATCTTTAATCTTTTTTTTCTGAATCAGATCAGCAATCTGCACAATTAAAGTCGCTTTGTTCACCATATAAGGAATTTCAGTAATCACAATAGCTTCTTTTTTCTTCAAAGTTTCAGTCGTAGTTTTCCCCCTCAAAATAAGTCTGCCCCTCCCCGTTTTATAAAGTTCTTTCATGTCTCCCTGA
>CAYQQA010000101.1:1872-3068 GCA_964419805.1 Candidatus Woesearchaeota archaeon | reverse complement strand
ATGCATTTTGCGCGGGACAGTCAAAACATCAGAAAAAAAAGGGAGGGGCGGGTGCTAAGCACATGCTCAAAAATGTTTCATTTTTGGCATCCTAAAAATCTTTGATTTTTATGATATTGGCTCACAACTTTGTTGTTCGAAATTTATTAGTAACTTGTATGTTTATTCAATCTATAACATACATAGTTGTAGCATTTAATCTTTCGATTATGTTTCTTTTGATTTAAAATTAAAACAACCAATTGTTTTAACGTGGCGATTTCTTAATATTGATTCTGTATTCAGATCTTCTGTTGCCCGTCCTAAACAAGAATAACATTTTTGTTCATCGTGATTTTTACAAGAATCAACACATTTTCCTACATATTGATGATTCCTAATAATTTGCGTGATATCTTTCTTCCAAATTTCGTTTAAACTTTCAGTTTTTGCATTGCCTAAAACTATTGCTGTAGAAGAAACACAAGGACTGACAATTCCTTTTTTATCAATGTATAAATGTTGATTGAATCTTGTGCATGGTGGACTCCCGACATATGACCCGGTAATTTCCCAAGTATTCCCATATTCTTCCCTATCAATTCTTTGTAATTCTTTCAGAACCCTTTTAGTTCTTTCATTTGTTAATCTTAAATTACAAGTTTCTCCGCGACCTCTAGGAATAAGTGTGTCTGCGTCAAAAATTAAGTTGTTTTGTCTTGCATATCTTAGCAAATCAGTCATCTCATCTTGATTATCTTTCATAATCGATGTTACTATTCCTAATCTTTTACCGTCATTGTATCCTCTTTCTAATAATTTCGATATTGCTTTATTTCTTCTATTTGTATATCCTTCTAGATTTACTAAATTATCTTGAACTAAATCAATTTTACTGTTGTATTTAATTAAAAGTGTGATGTTTTGGTAATTATCTAGCTTATTAAGAAGAGCATCATTTAACAAATCTCCTGTTGTAAAAATAGTCGTAGTTATATTTTTAGGTTCAGCATAATTTAAAATATCAAATAAATCTTCTCTATTTTTGCTATGAAAAGGCTCCCCTGCACCAACTACCCCTATTCTTGTTCCGCCAATTTCGTCGAATTCTTTAAGTAATTCAAGAATTCTTTCGATAGATATGTTATTAGGATCTTTATCTATACCTCCTGATTCAGTGAAACAATAATCACATCTTAAATGACAACTTCCTCCTA
>CAYQQA010000101.1:0-1862 GCA_964419805.1 Candidatus Woesearchaeota archaeon | reverse complement strand
CCTATTTCTAACCAAAGTTCATCTAATTTATTAGGTAAATTGCCTAATCCTTCGTGTGCCGAAATTGTTTTCAATTTTTTCTCCAACATTTTATCACTCCTTAGTGGACATAGTAACTTGTGTATATAGTTAAATATTTCTAAATATATTTTTAACAAAATAACAAAATTTATATAATAATTATAAATATATTAAATAATGAAAAAAGAAATCGATTTAAAAGACAAAAAAATACTCTATGAATTAGACATAAACAGTCGAATTTCATTCTCAGAACTAGGTAAAAAAGTTAGATTAAGCAAAGAAACAGCATTCCACAGATTAAACAATCTTATTAAAAAAGGATTTATTCTCAGATTTCAAACAGTAATATCTACCTATAGATTAGGTTTTCAATCTTATAAAATATACTTAAAATTACAAAATATTACTCCTGAAATCAAATCCAAAATCCAAAATTTCCTTATGGAAAATAATACAGTTTATTGGATAGGAAATTGTCAAGGCAGATGGGATATGATCATTGGACTTTGGATTAAAAACACACAAAATTTAGGTGTGTTTGAAGATAAACTCTTAAATCAATTTAGCAACTACATCCAAGAGAAAGAAGTCTCAATAAGTAGAAAAACCATACAATTTAACAGAAATTGGTTTTATTCAAAAGAAGAATTGAGAAGTGAGTTGGATTTTGGAGAAGAACTAAACAAAATTGACCTAGAAAAAATTGATTTGGAAATATTAAAATATTTAGCAAATAATGCTCGAATTAAAATAACAACACTCGCAAAAAAATTAAATGTATCAGTCACAATTATTAGATATAGATTAAAACAATTAACAAAAAATAAAGTTATTTTAGGATATAAATTTGCATTAAACCCTAAATTATTTAACTACGAAACATGCAAAGCATTCATCAGTTTTAAAAATATAACAATAGAAAAAAGAAAAAATCTAATTAACTTTTGTAAAACAAAACCAAACATAATCAACATTGTTTTAACTATAGGTTCATGGGATATGGAAATCGAATATGAAGTGAAAAATTTTGAAGAATATTATAACATTATGAACGAAATTCAAGAAAAATTTAATGACATAATAAAAAGCTACGAGTCGGTTTTGTTTTCTTCTGAACCAAAACAAAGTTTCATACCTGACGCCCATAATATAATCTAAACATATTTTCTTTTTTAGAAAAAAAGAAACAAAAAAGCCTCTCCCCTAAAAATAATCAAAAAGATTGTCCCCCTAGATTCTTGTTCTTGATGTGTCGCATTCGCTCATTGAATAGAACGCCCCTGAAAATTACTTGCTCCGTTCCACTCCACACCCCGTTGCGCTCTCACTCCGCTTCGTTACGGTACTCAACCTTCGCCACTTCGTAACTCAGGAAATATAACCTCGATTATACGACATTTTTATTTAGCACCCTACAAAAAAATTTATATAGTTCCTTCTTTAAATATATTTTATGGCAACAAAAATTGAATTAAGAAACCAAAGATTTTCAGATGCAAAAAGATTTTTTGAAATACTTAATAATCCTAATTTTAAGTATTTTAATGTTTGTCCAAAAGACATAGAATCTGAGAAAGAATTTTTACGACAAAATGCAAAAAAAAGAAAAAATAACCTGGAATATAATTATGCAATTTTATTTAATGGAAAATTAGTTGGTGGTTGTGGAATTAAAATAGACCAACATAGAACTTATATTGGAGAAATCGGTTATTTTTTAGATGAATCATTTTGGGGAAAAGGCATAGTAACTAAAGCCGTAAAAATTCTTGAAAAAATTGGACTCCTCCGGATGGGGAGGTGGTAACCGATGGCCCGCGTGTTGCTCCTCCACCCCA
>CAYQQA010000100.1:0-3121 GCA_964419805.1 Candidatus Woesearchaeota archaeon | reverse complement strand
AACAGGAATTTCTTAAAATAACAGGAGTTGGTGAGAAAAAATTAGAAGATTTTGGAGAGGTATTTATGGGGGCAATTAATAATTATGTTAAAACAAAAAAGAAATTTTCTAAAGAAAATTTGGAGATTAATGGAAAATTAGATTATCATAAAAGATTAAAAAAAATTAAAGAAAAATTTCCCAATGCTTATAAACCTTGGAGCGGAGAAGAAGATGCTTTTTTAAGGAGATTATTTTCTGAATCTAAAAAGACCTGCGAAATATCTCAAATTTTAAACAGGCAACCGAGTGCCATAATATCAAGGTTAAAGAAGTTAGGGTTTTGTTGTGATTAATTAAAGTTTACGTATTCAATCATTTCATTAATTTATTCTGATTTATCATTTCCCGAATAAACTATTTCTGGTTCCTCTTCAACTAAATCAATAAAACAATGACCCAAGAATCTTCTTCCCTTTGAATCATCCTTTAATTTTGAATATTCAATATACTCCCTAATTTTAGTGCCATCAAAAGGCAAATCATCAACTTCAGAAATATTTCCAAAACCTTCTTCTAAAGATTTTTTCAAGATTTGTTTAAATTCTTTTGCAGACATTCCAATATCCTCTAATCCCGCAATCTTTTCAAGCTCTTTTCTTTCACTTCTTAAAAATTGCAAGGAGTTTTCATCCAAACTAATTTCCACTCCCTTTAAATCATAAAACATCCCATTAACTTTAAGATACTTTGAACCATTAACTTCCCAAAGCTCTCTTAATCTTAAAACTTTTTCAAGGATACCCATATCAAATTTTTTTAAGTTAATAACTCCGTCAAACTGAGTAACCTCCCCATAAGATTTCATAGCATGCCCTGCAATGGGAATTGCTTGTCCGTTAAAATCATATCTTAAGTAATAATTTCCTAAAACACTAAAACCATTCCCAAGATTTTTTGCTAAAGGTAAGACAATTGATTTATAGGCTTCATGAATATTAAATCTCCCTCCAAACTTTTTAGAATTAAAAAATACACTATAACATCAAGTTAAATCTGGTTCCACCAAAATAGCAGAGCCTCCAGAAGGTCTAGAGATAACCTCATACCCTTTTGTTTTACAAAATTCTTCATTAACATCTCTAATGCTTTCTCCTCTTCCCAATATAACTCCTTTATCATGTAAATAAGTTCTAGCAACTAAATCATAATTTCCCTTCTTTACTAAATTGGCACAAGCTCTGTTTATTGCCAAATTTTTGCTAGGGCCCTTTATTTTTAAATCATCCCAAAAAACCATTTTGGCGGTCATTTTATAATCACCTGAGCATATTTAATTTCTTTAAACAAATATCTGCCACGATTATTAAAGGATCAAAAATTGGTGCAGAAGCAGGATTATAACACGTTTCTAATTTAGAAATTTCATTTAACTTAACTCTTTTTTGTATTGCTAAGGCAAGTAAGTCTAATCTTCCTACAACTTCACTATCACCAATAATCTGGCCTCCAATAATATCTCCCTTCATATTACAAATAATTTTGATGGTAATTTTTTCCTTATTAGAATAATATTCTGCTCTAACATCTCCAGTATATTTTGCCGAAACAGTTTTTATTCCTAATTCTTTTGCCCTATTCTGTGTTATTCCTATAGCCCCAACGTATTTCTTTCCTATTTTTGAAATTGTATTATTTAATACCAAAGAGAATTTTTCTTTTTCTCCTAAGATGTTTCTTGCAATAACCTTTGCTTGTCTAACTGCAGTTGTTCCTAACTGACTAAATATTTTCTTATTCGTATTGAATTCAAACGATTCAACGCAATCCCCACATGCATAAATATTTCTATTAGAAGTTTCAAGAGATTCATTAACAATAATTCCTTTATCAATATCTAAGCCTGCTTTTTCTGCAAGAGAAGTATTTGCCTTTATTCCAGTGCACAAAAAAAGATTGTCCGATTCAATTTCTTTTTCTTCTAAAATTATTTTTTTATTTGATATTTCTTTTATTTTACCTCTCTCAAAAATCTTTATGTTGCTTTTTCCAAGATACTCTTTTAATTTCTCAGACATATCTGAATCGAAAATATTGGGAAGAATATTTTCTTTTGCTTCTAAAAGTGACACTTTGTTTCCTCTTTGTGCAAGTGAAACTGCAAGTTCTACTCCAATCATTCCCGCCCCAATAATAACTGAATTACTTTTTGGGGTTACCTTTTTTGAAATTTCTTTTGCATCTTCTATTGTTTTAAAGGTTTTATACTTGGAACTTTCCAATCCTTTAATCCTGGGCACAAATACAGAACCTCCAGTTGCAATAACTAATTTATCAAAGCCCAATTCTTCTTTGTTGCTCAGAATTACCTTTTTACCCTTAACATCTATTTTTTCTACTTCTGAGTTTAATAATAAATTAATATGATTATTGTCATAATCTTTTTTCTTAAAAATAAAAATAGTATCAAAAGAATTTATCTCTCCAGATAAGACATAAGGAAGAGCACAAGGAGAATACTCTAGATTTCCTGATTTTTCAATTAAAGTTATTTCCACCTCTTTATTGAGCTTTCGCAACTCAAACGCACAAGTTGTTCCAGCACTACCTCCTCCAATTATAACAATTCTCATTGTAAGGGGCCAGCACATTTATTTTTAATACAACTTTCAATATAGCTTTCCATCTCTGCAGCCATTGATGAAGAAAATCCTACCCAGTTTTTCTCTCCAATAAATGTTGTTGGGACGCCTCTTGCCTGAATTCCATAAGCCTGTGCAGCTTTTTGAAATAAAGCGACATTATCTTTGTTTTTCCACGTTTCAAACATCTTTATTTCTAAATCTTCCCCATATTTTTCTTTCCAGTTTTCTAAATAAGGTTTTTGAGTTGCACAATGAGGGCAACCATCTCCCCAAAAAAAGTAAACTGTTACTTTATCTGAATCTCCCACTAAACCTGAATTCTCAGAATCTACTGCAACTACATTTCCAGTAACACTGGAGTTATTTCCACTAGAAAATACAAAAAGACCTACAAAAACTAAGACAAAAATCCCAATTCCAGAATAAACATATTTTTTGTTCATTTTTTACCTCCTGTTAATTTAATTTTTCTTTGTAAAATTTAATTGCTTCTTCTG
>CAYQQA010000099.1:0-3126 GCA_964419805.1 Candidatus Woesearchaeota archaeon | reverse complement strand
ATGGCAAAGGCACTGTCAAAATTTGGGACAAAGGAAATTACAAACTCGAGGAAAAAACCCCTAAAAAATACGTCTTTGTTCTTCAAGGCAAGCAACTCAAAGGAAAATACGCCCTCGTTAAAACAAACTTCGAAGACAAAAAAAACACTTGGCTTTTAATGAAGATGTAAAATTTAAATACTCTTTAATTTATTTTTTTAATGATCTTAAAATCTAATAATTTGAAATTCATTACAGAAGCCAAAAAAATAGAACTAGCCGAATTAGTAAAAATTGCAGATGGTCAAATTCAAAGGAGGCTGACGCAAGATATGGACTCTATAGACATTTACTTTCCCCAAAAAAACTACCCAATTTCTCAACCAATATCACAATATTTACAATCCCGATACGAGCAAGCGGGAGGGAATGTTACTTTTGGTGATATCCAATTTGATTTAGGCCAAGATGTAATGGGACTCACAAGAAATTCTTAACATACTCTCAAGAGTAAGTCAGATAATGAATTTTAATTAGTTAAAATTAAATTTTGATAATCTTGTGTTTCAATTCTTTTCATTCAAGTAATGGTTTCACCCCGTGTTCGGGGTTTTTGAACTTAACAATCTTCCCCAACAAAAACCTTCGCTCCGCTCATAAATAATACACCAATTAATTCAGTAAAATCATTCCATCAATATAATCTCCCCACAATTTTTATATTAATTATTTATTTATATCGCGAGTGCCAACGAGCCAATTTTTTAATTTTCCAAATTCTATTATTATCACATCCTCGAGGTCTTTGCACGTCTCTAAATCAGTATGCGAGCGACTTTGGAGCGAGCGAATTTTACAATAGTTTCTCTTTGCTGAGTAATAATTTTCCTATAACCAGAAAAATTAAAAAGAGCAAACATTTTACTTTTCAATGAAAATAAAGAGTGTTGGCGCAAAATCAATTCTTGATTCAAGAAATGAAAAAACAATTTTGGTTAGTGTTAAAACGCCTTTCGGGGTTTTCAGCGCATCGGCTCCAAACGGAAAATCAAAAGGTAAGTTTGAAAAAAAACCTTACAAAAAAGACTTAGCTGAAGATATTAAATCTCTAAAAAAAATCAAAGATTATTTCTCAAGTGAAGTTATAGAAAATTTTGAAGATTTAAGAAGAGTTGAAGATGTTGTCGATCGCCACGTCGGAGCGAACACAACGATTGCTCTAGAGTTTGCAGTTCTCAAAGCTCTCGCGCACAAAGAAAAAAAACAAGTTTGGCAACTAATAAATTCTTCTGCAAAAAAATTCCCAAGATTAGTAGGAAACTGCATTGGCGGAGGAAAACACTCCCATGTTGAATCAAAACCGGATTTCCAAGAATTCCTTCTTATACCAAATTTAAACTCTGTAAAAGAAAATTTTGACTTTAATAAAAACACTCAGGAAAAAATAGAATTGGACTTAAAAGAAAAAGATCCAAAATTTAAATCAAAAAGAAACGATGAAAAAGGATGGATGACTTCATTGAATGAAAAAGAAATCCTTGAGATTTTAAAAAAATATAAAATTGATTTTGGTGTTGATGTGGCTTCTTCATCTTTTTACAAAAGAAAAAAATACAGCTACGAAAACCCAGCCCTTAAAAGATCGAAAGAGGAGCAACTTTCCTACTTAAAAAATTTAATAAAAAATTTCAATTTGTTTTACATAGAAGATCCTTTTCAGGAAGAAGATTTTGAATCTTTTTCAGAGCTCTTAAAACAATTTAAAAACAGTTTAATCGTCGGGGATGACTTGACAGTCACGAATTCAAAAAGATTTGAAAAAGCCATAAAGTTGAAATCAATTTCTGGAATAATTGTAAAACCAAACCAATGCGGTTCTTTGCTTGAAGTAAAAAAAGTTTGCGAGCTTGCTAAAAAAAATAACATCAAAATAATTTTTTCCCACAGAAGCGGCGAAACAGAAGAAAACATTTTGGCAGATTTAGCTTTCGGCTTTCAGGCAGATTTTTTAAAATGTGGGATAACCGGCAAAGAAAGAGAATCAAAAATCAAAAGACTAATCGAGATTCAATCTTTCCTGTAATTTTTTCTCATTTCCCTAATTCCTTGAAGCCAATTAATAGTCTCTAAATAAGGAGCCACAAATTTTCATAATTCAAAAATCTAAAACAATATCTGCAAAAATCTCTTTTTTGGACAGATTTTTTAGTCCCTTCCATAACAACACAATCCTCAAGAACAATTTGGCTGTGTCCGTTCTCACCACAAAAATCTCTTCTTTTGTTTAACATTGATTCCAGCTCTTTTGAGTTTACCTTTTTCATATTATAATTCTCCTATTCAAATACTCTGAATAAAGAATAATTAGTCCCTTCAAATTTTCTTCACGTCCAATCAATTTTAATTCTTCTTCTCTAAATTTTTTAATTTCTCTCTCAAATAAACCACTATCTCCATGCAAGTAAAGTTCAACAAATTTTTTCATATCTGCCAAACTGTGATTATCTAATCTAATTCGCCTATAACAATGGTTGCAATAATTCATTGAGTTGTCAGGATTTGGATTCAAATGCCTCCTTCCCTAACCCTTTCATCACATTCTTGTTGTCTTTCTCTAGGAATCTCTTCAAGCTTTATTAAAATTTGGTCTTTGTCAGGTGTCACATCCATAAATATCCTCGATAAATTAAGTATTTAAAGTTTCTTTATTAGTAAATTCTAATAAATTCCTCTTTTTAGATAACCAAAGAATTTTTAAACTAAACTTCATCATCATTCTTATGGCCGTAACAAAAAAAGAAAAGCCAGAAACTAAGGAAGAAATAATCGAAGACATAGAAGAAAGCGGAGTGCCTGAAAAAGTTGCAAAAGCTGAAGAAGCTATGGATGAGATCTCACAGAAAGATAAAAAACAGGCTGAAAAAGAATCGAAAGATGATTCAAAAGAAGCGCAATCTTTAGAGGAAAAAAAGAAAAAACTTCTTGAAAAAGTTGAAAAACTCAAGGGAAAAATTGATGTAGCCAAAACGGAAGAGCTCAAAGAAAAAGTCAAAGTAAAGAAAAAATCAGATATGCTTCTTCCTCTGGAAGAATATGTTAAAGCCGGAATTTATCTTGGAACAAGAGTTGTGACCCCTGATATGCGCC
>CAYQQA010000098.1:0-3158 GCA_964419805.1 Candidatus Woesearchaeota archaeon | reverse complement strand
GAGATTATATTAAAAATCAAAAGTATTCTGGTTGAGCCAAACACTCATGTCACCGATCTTTGACCGGTGGTTCTTGACATAATATCTATGCTATTTATGATAAAATGAACTTAAATGTCAAAGATAGGAAAATACTTGCAGAACTTGATCTTAATGCTAGATGCACCTTCCAAGCATTAGGGAAGAAAACAAGACTATCTAAAGAAACAGCAATTTATAGAGTAAAGAATTTAGAGAAAAAGGGAATTATCCAACGATATACTACTTTGGTAAATTTCTCAAAATTAGGCTACACTGGATATGGTATATTCAGTAGATTTCAGAATGTAACAGATGAAATAAAACAACAAATAATTGATTATTTAACAAAAATTCCAGAACTTTACTGGGTAGCTTTAGTTGGAGGAAAATTTGATATTGTTTTTGGGATAATGGCTAAAAGCGTAAATCAATTTAATAAGATTTATTACAAAATTCTAAACAAATATGGACAATATTTAGTTGATAACACTATTGTTATCAGAACAGAACTGAGACAGCATAAGAGAGATTATTTGATAGAAAAAGATCCAGATGTTTTCAATCCATCTTTTTTTGGGAAAGATCCAGAAGTTGAAGAATTAGATGAACTAGATTCAAGTATTTTATCTATCCTATCAAATGATGCAAGAATAAATGTTGTTGAATTTACCCGGAATATTTTTCCTGGTTTTAATTATCCGCTGAAAAATTATTCTTTGAGACAAAGCGAGTTTTTTGATTTGGATCTTGAAAAAAAAGTTTCTTTATTAGATGAATCGCAGAGGCAAATTGTCGGCAATTTTGTTTTGGAAATTTTAGATGAACAGAAAGATAAAGTTTAAAAGCGAAAAATATTTCTTAATTTGAGGTCCATTAGTCCAACGGCTAAGACGACTCGTTTACACCGCGAAGAGCATAAAGGTTCTACTCGTCACAACATTTAAAAAAGCCTGAATCCTATACATTTTATGTTTAAAGAGAGGTATTTATCGAGAAAAAAGGAACTTTTGAATAATCCAAAAATCAATCCTGCTAATCTCAAAGTTGTCAAAAAATTCTTGGAACATCAGGAATACAAACTTAAACGAAATCAGGGATTAAGTGAGGTTGATGAGCGTTCTTACAAAACTCTGTATGGTTATGTTGGAAGGATAAAAAATCTTAACAAGTGGTTCAAAAATAAAGAATGGGCAAAATTAACCAAAGCAGACATTAAACGATTGATTGATGATCTTGAAGACGGAGTGATCAAAAATTGCAAAGGCAAGAGATATGCTGACAGAAGTCTTTATTATCAGATGTTACAAGGGCACTTTTTTGACATTGTTAAAAAGAGTTCAATTGCCAGAGATTTGATAAAAGAATTTGGTGTGAAAGGAAGACTTACAAACGAGCAGGTTCGATTCATTGAAGAAAAAGATTTCAGAAAGATTGTTGATTGTGCAATTACTCCTGAGCAGCGTTGTTTGCTGTGGCTTTCTTTTGACATTGGAGAGAACATTAACTCTCTGCTTGAACTGCAAAAAGATGATTTCAAAAAACAAGTAAACTCAGATACAAGTGAGTCAGAATACCTTATTATTCTAAGCAAAGAAAAATTAAAGAGAAGCAGAACTCCAAGAAGCGAGATTACAAACTATCCTGAAACTGTTAAGTATCTGGATATTGTTATCAACAATTTAAAACCAATTGACAAAATTGTTTCAAATAAATATGTTCAAAATAGAAATTTAAATGAAATTCACAGCGAGGATAAATTATTCAAATTCGGAATGAAAACTGCTGCGAGGTTTTTGAATAGGGCTGTTAAAAAAAGCGGTGTTAGGTGCATTCCTGAAGGACAAATTGTTACATGGAAAGATCTGAGAAGTGGCATGGCTTGTGATTTATTGAAAAAAGAATGGACTCGTGACGAAGTTAATGCAAGACTGGGGCATAAACCTTCTTCAAGAATTATTGACAGATACATTAATTATCTTGCTCTTGATAGGAACAAACCAAAAAAGAAAATTTACGACGGAAACTTAAAGAGAGTTGAATCTGAACTTGAAAGATCAAAAGAATTGGCCAAGTTACAAGGACAAAGATTGGAAAGTCAAAAAAGAGAAATTGAAAATTTGAAAAAAATGTTTTCAACATTTGCCAAAGGAGATATTGTTTACAATATTGACGAAGAATCTTTTTATGAGGGAGAAAAACAAATAGAATCTCCAATTAAGGTTATTAAAATTGAATAAATTATCTCAAAGCTTAATTTTTACGACGACGCGCTTCGCGCAAAATTTACCCGACCGCTCGAATACGAACTAGCGAGATCACTGTACCCGGCGATCAGGTCGTGATTCCTGTCGCGATACAGCACACGCAAGCCGATTTCGCTTGTTTCGTTGGGCATATACAATGTTCTACTCCCACTTCCCAATTGGTTAAGCAAAGGCAAACCTCCATTTAATCCGTAACCATCAAAACTTGAATCTTCTCCAACTTTTTCTAAAATCTCATGCTGATAAACCTGCGTTATTCCGGGAATAATTATTGGCTTTACTCCGTGAGGCATGCTTGAGTCAATTTCTGCTCCGGGATTCACAATAATTAATTTGTTCTCCAAATCGCTTTCGCTTAAACTCAAATCTTGTCTGTGAATTTTCAATGAATCATAAATTGCCTGTGCTTCTTTTGGATTGTATCCATTCTGACTTCTGTCATACAGAACCATTCCAAAATCTTCCCAGTTATCTCTAGTATTAGTTAACTTTCCAGCTTGAAGCAAATACTCTGATTGTGTTGCAGTTATTGGCCATATATTATAACTTCTTAAATTTGAATCATTTGCAATTGTTGAAATTAATCCCATTCTCTTAATTAAATTTCCTTGTATTTCTCCACTTGTTCCCGTTGGAATCTTAGCGTTTGTTCCAGAATAAACCGCATTTGCTTTTGAAATTAATTCCTGAAAAAAATCTTTATGCTCTCCATCGTATCTGAAAAGAAAACTTGCATCAGGAAGATTTGGGAAATTTGCATTTGGCATTTGAGAAGCTGGCTTGCTTTTTGGAGTTGGAGGTTGAACTTTTGTTTGCTCAGGTCTCCATTCCAAATGTTTGATTAAATCTCTTGGAATTATTTTAGTCATTTTG
>CAYQQA010000097.1:0-3164 GCA_964419805.1 Candidatus Woesearchaeota archaeon | reverse complement strand
AAGATCTTTGGTGAGTAAGTTCGGCATTTTTGTTTTTGCTACAGAAATTATTTGTTCAATTGAAATGTTTCCTATGTAATTTTTTTTCTGCGCGCCAGAGCCTTTTTCAACTCCGAGTTCTTTTTTGAGTAATTCTGAAACTGGTGGTGAAAAAACTTTGACTTCAAAATCTTTTGTCGAGGGATTTACATCTAACTCTACAGGAACTTTAAGTCCTTTGAAATCGTTTGTTGCTTCGTTCACTTTTTGTAAAACTTGATTCATGGGAATTCCTGCTGGTCCGAGTTTTTGGCTTAGCGCTGGTCCAGGTTTCATGCCTCCGCCTTCGACTAAAAGTTTGATTATCATTTTAAAAGAGGGTTTAATTTATTTGCTAATTCACTCCTTTGAGATTTCAAAAGGTTGAGCTTTGATAATTCACTCTCTAAAGCTTCAGATACACATTTATAAGCTGGATGTGATGGTGGAAATCTCGTTTGACTTAAAGAATATTTTCTAGAATAAGTTACATCTTCTAATTCACTAATTTCCACATTAAGTCTTGTTAGTTTTCTTTGGTTATATCTACTCACTAAGTTTATCATTCTTCCTCCTCGTCTCTTCTCACAACATGCACGTTGTCTAGTTTAATTGTTACTGGTAACGGCACAACTGCACCGAGAAGGTTTACCACAACTTCTTCTTTTTGTTTGTCAACTCTTATGACTTTCCCTTTTTCTTTTTTGAAAGGTTCTGAAATGATTTCGACAATGTCCCCTTCTTTAATTGAAATTTCTGCGGCGGACGGTTCTATCATGTTTTTCACTTCTTCGTATTGAATTGTTTTCCCAATAATTCCTTTTACATAAGGTAAATTGAAAACAGCTTCTTCTGCAGAGTCTTTATCTTCGGATTCTAAAAGAATGTAACCTCTTAAACCGTGCGGGCGCGAAACAGAAAAAACGTTTAGCTGTTTTTTTTGGACTCTGTCTGCAATCATGTCCACTGCTTTCTCTTCTTTGTTTGTTGTTACTTTTATTATAAATATCATTAAAAACCTCCTGCGGGTTTTTAGATTCCAGCATCCAAGAACTTCTCTTAGTTGCCTCCGTCTGAAGTTCGTTTTTGCTCCAACTATCCTTTAACTGTAAATATTAAAGAATAATGATATTATTTAAAATCTTGGGTTTTTAAACTTTACTCAGGCTTGACCCAGACCCTTCTTCCATGAGTTCTTGAGACAGAAAACCAATGGATGTATTCGTTTTCAGAACTTGGAGCTTCGCTTTCAATTATTTCAAGATAAAGGGTTTTGTTTTTCGAAATAGGTATTGATTCGTTTGAAAACAAGTTGACATAATTGACACTATCATAGGATCGTGGATCTGAAAAAGTTGCGCTACGAGCATTTCCTGAGAGAACTATTTTGCTTGACTGTTCTGGATCTTTTAAATTCCAGAAAAACTCTACGGGTTTCCAGCCATGAATGGGAACATCAATTGAAGTTAGACTTCCAGAAGTGGAAAATTTTAGATTCTCTGAAAAAGAATTATAAGGAGAATAACCTCCAATTACAATGGCTCCATTAAAACGCCTGTCAAAAGTCGCTGTAGAATCTAATTCTCCTCGTGAATTTGACTGTGCAATTGTTTTTTCTAAATTGTAGATTTCTTTGTTGTAGTTCGCAAGAGTTATCCCGAAGATTTTGGCTTTTGCGCCAACGAGCGCTTCCAATCTTGAATTGATTTTCCATAAAACATCTGAATCGATGTCTACCTCTGCTTTCGCGCCTGCCATAATTCCTGCGAAAGGCCCCGCAACTCCATAAACTTTTGTTGTAAAATCAACTCCAAGCATCCCCTCTAACTCGGATTTTGCCGAGAGCCTGGATAAATTAAAATCTAACGAAGTATTTTTTTCGACGATTGATTGCCACGAAGAATTTTTGTAATGGACTCCTAAAGTGATATTTAGCGATTGTTCGGTTTTAAAATCTAAGAAATTTGTTTTTCCATGCCCTACAAAATAAAAATCTAAAGAAGGTGTAATGACTAAAGGGCCTAAAGTTAATGGGGGGAATGTCAAAGTTCCCAAATCCTCCGACTCACTTAATTCAAGCCTCCCTCCTCGTGAAAATATCGAAAAATCTAATTTTTCTTCTGCATTTATTTTAAAAAAAAGTTCATTGATTTTTAGGAATCCTTTATCCAAATATCCTTCACAATCTGCGTTGAAATAAAGCTGGCCATCCGCCAGAATCTGGTCAAAAAGGGTTGAAGGGTCGTTGTCAAAATCATGAATAACTAAGCTATCAAAACCCACATCAAAATCGAAGCCGGTTTCAGCGGCTGCTCTTTTTACAGTTATGTTTTTTGATGATGGCATAGCATTTTCGGGCTGGAGCTCAAATGAAAAATGATATTTGCATTCTTGAACTGCGTCTTCTATTGTTGCTCTGCTTGTTTGAAATTCTTTTTTATTTTTTGCCGAATCTATTTTTAGCAAAATACCTTCAGAGAAAGTTGAGTTTGGCAGGATTCGCAAGATGTTATCTTGTTCAAAATCCTGGGGTGTTGAAAAAGTCAGAACACTGTCTTCTGTAAAATCTGAAATTTGAGAACTTTCTTTTTCGAGAATTTCAACGGTTTTTTCGTTATAGATAACGTAATCATTTTTTGAAACTTGTTCCGTCGGCTTTTTCGAGCAATTGAACAAAAGCAATGAAACTAATGTTGTTGCGATTGCTGTTTGTTTTAAGAATCTCTTTATGACCATTATACAAAAGATTTCATTATTATGGAAACTAAAAAACCGATTACACCCAAGGCAAGAATGCCTATCGCTGACACCCGCGAAACTTCTATGAATTCTTTTTTAGACGGCTTTTTCAGAACGTGCCAGACTCTCTTGCATTTTATGAAAAAAGATTTTGATTTTTGTGCTATTGACATGATTTAAATAGAATGTTGGAGTTTTTAAGATTTTTTGTTTTACTTTCGGCAATCCTAAGCATCAACAAAAAACAATAGCCGGAAGGATAAAAATCATAACAAAATGTTACCATCATAAAAAAGTTACAAAAACGAAGAATTTATAAACTTGAAAAATAAGGTTTTTTTATGAATCCGAGAAAACCTTAAAATATCTTCTATAAGATCTGCTTCCCTGGTTACGTCAGTCCGGTA
>CAYQQA010000096.1:0-3168 GCA_964419805.1 Candidatus Woesearchaeota archaeon | reverse complement strand
ATCAAGACTCACATCACGGAAACTCCACACTTTAGTGTGGAGAGGATGTCATTTTTGATATTATCTTCAAGGATTTTGTATTAACCTTTAGTATTAGAATGCGAGTCCTGAGAGCGCATTTTTGTTTTTCTAATAATATATTCACAATAAGTTCAGGGTTTTCACATTTTCCCCCATGTTTTTGCATCTTAAATTAGATATTTATATAAATCTTCTTTCACAAAATATAAAATGGAAGAATTCAAATTTTTTGAACATACAGCGGATTTAAAATTTCAAGCTTACGGGAAATCTTTAAAGGAAGTTTTTGAAAATTCAGCCCGCGCCCTAATTCACGCGATTTACAGCAAAGCAAAAAAGCCAAAGAAAAAAATAATTTTAGCGCACGGGAAAGACTTGGAAAATTTAATGTACAATTTTTTAGAAGAGTTTCTATTTTTGCTCGATGCAAAAGAATTCGTTTGCGCAGATTTGAAAATTTTAAAATTCGACGAAAACAAAAAAACAATAAAAGCAGAAGTTTACGGTGACAGCGTCGGAAATTACCAAAACAAAGGAGTTGACCACATCAAAGCAATCACTTACAACAGTATGTTTATAAAAAAACAAAAAACCAAATGGACTGCACAAGTAGTTCTGGATGTTTGATCGAAATTAAAAAGTTAAGACAAATCAGAAAAATTTACAGAGAGGGATATGGATTAAAAAACGATGAAGAAATATTTTATCACTTGTTAAGAAAAATTGAAGAGCATGTGCCAAAAATTTCCAAACTGAAAAAAATAAAAAGAAAAAAGATATTTTCAAAAGAGAAGTGGCTGATTTGCATTTATTGTTTCTAAACCTTCTTCACTTGGAAAAGGTAAGTTCTAAAAAAGTAATGCATCTTTAGAATACTATTATAATAAAGTTAAAAAAGTCAATCTAAAATTTAGATCCCAAACCAAAACCAATATAAACCATTACAACTAATTTAATATACTTTAAATTCTATCTGTTAAAATGCAGACACACAAAATTAAGAAAAACATTTACGAAATTCCAAAATCTGGAAACATGAAAGTTCCAGGAAGGATTTTTGCCAGCGACAAGCTTTTTGAAAAAATAAAACAAGACAAAACCTTAGAGCAGGTTAAAAACGTCGCGTGTTTGCCAGAAGTTGTTAAGGCTTCGTTCGCAATGCCGGACGCACATCAAGGATACGGCGCATGCATTGGAGGTGTTGTAGCAACTTATCCAGAAACAGGATTTGTAAGCCCTGGATTAATCGGCTTCGACATAAACTGTGGAGTCAGACTTCTTAAAACAAATTTAACAAAATCACAAATAGACGCAAGAAAAAAAGAAATTGTCGAAGCGCTTTACAGAAAAATTCCGTCCGGAGTTGGCAGAGGAAGCAAGTTCAACATAACCAAAAACGAGTTAAAAAAAATTTTAAAAGGCGGTGCAAAATACCTTGTGGAAAAAGGCTTTGGAAAAAAAGAAGATTATCTTCACATGGAGGAAGAAGGATGTATGAAAAATGCAGATCCTGAAAAAGTTTCTGATAGGGCAATGTCAAGAGGAATTGGTCAGTTAGGCACGCTCGGATCAGGCAACCATTTTTTAGAAATGCAGTATGTTGATGAAATTCTCGACGACAAAGTCGCTGAATCGTTTGGGCTTAAAAAAAACCAAATAGTTTTAATGGTTCATTGCGGGAGCAGAGGTCTCGGTCATCAAGTTGCGTCAGACTACATGAAAAAAATGGAAGACGAATTCGGTTTTGAAAAACTTCCCGACAGAGAGTTGATAAACGCGCCGATAAAAAGCAAACTCGGACAAGATTATTTAGGAGCAATGGCTGCAGCAGCAAATTTCGCCTTCGCAAACCGGCAGTTAATAACACATTGGATAAGAGAAGAAATGAAATACTTATTTCCTGAAATAAAAATAGAAGTTGTCTACGACATTTGCCACAATATTGCAAAGTTTGAAAAATATTTTGTTGACAAAAAAGAGAAAGAATTTTTAGTAATGAGAAAAGGTGCGACACGGTCTTTGGGGCCTGGAAGAAGAGAAATTCCACAAACTTATAGAGAAATCGGCCAGCCGGTTTTAATTCCTGGAAGCATGGGAACTTCAAGTTATGTTTTATTGGGAACAAAAAAAGCAGAAGAAATAAGTTTTGGAAGTACAGCTCACGGAGCAGGCAGAGTAAAAAGTCGGCACAAAGCAATGAGAGAAAAACGAGGTGGGCAAGTCAAAAGTGAACTTTCTGAAATTGGAATAGAAGTAAAATCTGGAAGCTGGAAAGGACTGGCAGAAGAAGCACCCCACGCATACAAAGATGTCGACGAAGTCGTGAAAGTCTCGCATGAATTAGGAATCGGAAACCTCGTCGCAAAACTCAAGCCTTTGCTTGTTGTGAAAGGTTAGATTCCCTCTTAGGGTGCCCACACTTTTGGTATTTTGGACATCCCTCTTTCTTCTAAATCGTCGCTAAAAAAGGGACAGTCACTCGCATATACAGGGAGCACAGCTTCTAGAGGTCATAAAAGGTTAATGAAAGTAATATTAACTAAACTAGCTTAATACCAAAATGAACCAAAATGAATTTACTAATAATTCCAGATGAAAATAGAAAAGTATTTAAATCCATATTAATACCATATTAACATAATATTAATAAAATGGTTAAAGCAATTGTCAATATAGACGAGAAAGCAAATAGGGTTTTAAATATAGTTAAAGCTAAAGAAAATTTAAAAGACAAAAGTGAAACCCTAAATTTAATAATAACTTTATACGGAAAAGAAATGCTTGAAGAAGAACTAAAACCAGAATTTATCACTGAATTATTAAAAGCTCAAAATGAAGAAGTTGTTGAAATTAATGACTGGGACAAACATTTTGGCTTAAGTTAAAATGTATAAAATTCTTGTAAGAAAAGAGGTTGAAAAAACTTTTAAAAAATTAGCTAAAAAAGATAAAATTAGCTCAAAACATATTTCCAAAAAAATAAAAGAAATCCAAGTTAACCCTTACAGATTCAAACTATTAAAAAAACCGCTACAAGGATTTTGGAGAGTGCACATAGGACATTTTGTTTTAGTTTATTCAATAGACGGGTCAAATAAAACGGTAACAATTGAAAGGTACAAACATCACAAGGATGTCTATAAAGTA
>CAYQQA010000095.1:0-3211 GCA_964419805.1 Candidatus Woesearchaeota archaeon | reverse complement strand
CGAAGGCGATTTGGGAAAAATGCGAGCCGAGCATTTTTCCGTTAAATTCCTGTTAGTTGCCCTGAGCCGAAGGCGAAAGCGCAGCGTGGTCGAGGCGAAGCCGAGAGAGTTTGAGAACCTGCACCATTTTAGGGTGGGGGACGGAAGCGCGCGTTTTAGAAAATTTTATATAGGCAAGAATTATTAGATACTTATGGAACAGCAAAATATTGTAAATAGATTAGATAGAATTGAAAAAACTTTAAGATATATCCAAGAGAATATGATAGATGTAGATGTAATCCTAACAGAAGAAGAAAAGAGAATGCTTGACGAAAGCGTAGAAAACGAAAAATCTGGAAGTTTAATTTCTTTAGAGGAAATTAAAAATGTTCGAAATAAAGCTAGATAAACAGCCAGAACATTTTCTTTCTAAATGTGAAAACAAACTTTTTGAACGTATTTCTGAAAAACTTGAAATTCTAAAACAAAATCCTGTCCCGCACGACGCGAAACGAGTTCTCGGCTATGAATTGCCAACATTTAGAATTAGGATTGGAAAATATCGTGCACTTTATCGTGTGAATTATGAAGAAAAAAGAATTGTTGTTGTAAAAATTGATAAGAGAGATAAAGTTTATGATTAAAGTAGCGGAAGCGTGCTTTATCTACTATTAACTTTACCGAATAACTCACCAATCCCTTTTTCAATAGAATATTCTGGTATGAACCCAATTTTTTCTTTTGCAAGACTCATGCCACACTCTGTATCTGTTTGATAAACACCTTCATAAGGATTTTCTATGTATTCTGGAGTTCTGTTTAATCTTAAAACATTGTTTAATATTGAAACTATTTCATTAAATGAAACTGCCTTACCAGAACCACATTTTGATCTTTCACAAGTTGCGTTTTGTGCGACTTCAGCGACTTTAGCAATATACTCAAGCGCTTTCTTTTCTTCATTGTCAGATAAATATCTCATAGAATTATAGAAATTAGTATCAATATATAAAGTTTAAGGGGAGAATTCAATTGCACATAACATCGGAATTTAACGAAGTCACCGAAGGCGATTTGGGAAAAATGCGAGCCGAGCATTTTTCCGTTAAATTCCTGTTCAAAGACCTGACGACCGAAGGGAGGAAAGCGCAGCGGGGCTCGACATGAAATGTCGAGAGTTGAGAAAAAGGCGCACCAAGTGCGTAGCACCATTAGTTAAAAAGATAAAGGGTTTTGGGCGACACCTATTTAGTCACATATAAGTAGTAACTAATAGAAAGTTTTAAATACTAGTTCTGCAACTATAAGTATATGACAATGGTTGAAGTATATCATTTTCCTGGAAGAGGAGCATCAGTAGATGACTTGCTAGCTGATGGTATAAAATCTGCAAGACAACTAATTAAAGAAGGAAAAATTGAAGATTATAGTGGATCTTGCATGCAACCAGATCATTTAGATAATATTTATTTTCAGTGGATTCCCTCGAAGGATGATTTCCCCACAGGTTGGATTTTTGATTGGATTAGGGATGAAATGGAGAAGAGAGGATATTTATCTATAGGTGTAAATCCTGAAACTACCTTCGTATATAATAGAGAATTTAGAGCGAAAGGAAATCCAGCGAAATATAGTTCATCACGAATGACTTTAAGCAATTTTATAAAAAAAATTGAAGTGGCTAGAGAATTGTTGAAAGAAAATGATTCTTCAAATGTTTTTTTAGATCCAATTTCAGCTCAACCTAGAATTATGCCATATGATCAACAAGTGAGGTCTTTTGCTGAACTAACATCATTTAAAAAGGGATATGATCCAGTTAATGCATCTTCATGGCAATATTTGAATGAAATTCTTGTTCCTAAATCTGTAATTCCTGTTGCAGAACTAGCGGGATACCATAAAGCACAAAGAGATTAAGCCCAAAACCCGTTCTACAATTTAGCCTTTTTCTCAATTTCGTTGAACATCGGCATTAACAGAAGTTCAATTTCCTCGTAAATTTTGACCTCGTGAGGATTTTTCCCATATGGCTGAAAAATCCGATAGAGCTGGAGAAATTTACAGAGCCGAAATTGGATTTGGGCTGAGAGGGTGCAACCCTCGAACCTGTTAATGCCTGTTCAACGACCTGAGCGAACAAAGAATATTGTGAGCGAAAATGCAATGTGGCACGACTGCAAGGAGTGAGTTTCTAATTCTCCGTTTTAATCTTTCTAAAATCTCTCTTAGTTCAGGTGGGCTTTTAGCCATCCCATAAAATTTGAGGTGCGCGCCCTTCTTTGCTTCTTTCTTTTTAAGAAAGAAGATGAAATAATCTTTGGAGGGGTTTCTGCCTTCCGAAAGTTTTAAATAAGTGCTTTAATTCAGTATAATAAGGTGTCAGGGAATGCCTTAAGTCTTCGGACATCCCGCTTATGTATCCCCGGTTCTGGGCTCTGCCAAGGCCGGATTTTATTTAAAATGAAAAAAGAGAATTTGGAAAGAGTTTCTGTTTATATTGATGGTGCAAATTTTTATTATGGTTTGAAAACAATAAACCAAAGATATTCTGATGTTTTCTTTGATTTTGAAAAATTTGTAAGAGAAATTATTGGAAAAAATAGATTAGTTACGATTTATTATTACAATGCTCCACTAAAAGAGAACTTTAACAAATATGTTTATTGGAATCAAATGGGACTTTTTGCTCGTTTGGAAAAAATTCCAAAATGTAAGGTTGTTCTGTGTAAAAGACAAAAAAGAGTTGATGCCGAAGAAAAAGAATATTATATAATAAAGGGCGACGATATTCATTTATCTTTGGATATGTTAAGAGATGCTTGTAAAGACAAATACGACAAAGCGATATTAATTTCAGGAGATGGCGACTTTACTCAATTAGTGAAATATGTTAGACAAGAAAATAAAGAAGTTCATATTTATGCTTTCAAAGATTTAACTTCTGTGGATTTAATTAACAAGGCAAATAAGCATTTTTGGATTGATAAAAAAATGGTTAATAAATTCTTCTGGAGAGAGAAGAAAAAGAAACTTAGAAAATAAAGTTTTCAGCCATCCCATTAAATTTGAGGCACACGCGATTTTTTTTCTTTTTCTAAAAAGAAAATAGAAATAATCTTTGAGGGGGAAATTGTTTTCAATAATCTTATAAATAAGAAATATCTTATAATATAAAAGATGGTAACAATACAATTAAAAGAATTTGAAGATTATATTAAGAAAGATA
>CAYQQA010000094.1:0-3229 GCA_964419805.1 Candidatus Woesearchaeota archaeon | reverse complement strand
TTTTGGGATTTGGATGCTTTGTTTGTTCCTCAGGATCATCCAGCGAGGGAGTTGCAGGATACTTTTTATGTTAAGACTGAGAAGAAAGCGGTTTTGCCAGATGTTTGGAAAAAAGTTAAAGATACTCACGAAAATGGGGGGAAGACTGGGTCAGATGGGTGGGGCGGTGAATGGCAAGAAGAGGCCGCGAAAAAAATAATGCTTGCAACTCATGATACTTTTTTGAGTGCAAAAACTTTGGCAGAGATTAAAGAAAATGATTTGCCTGTTAAGACCTTTCAGATTATGAAATGTTTTAGAAACGAGACTCTTGATTGGAAACATTTGTTTGAGTTTTATCAAGTTGGCGGAATTGTCGTTGATAAAAACGCGAATTTTAGAAATCTTTTGAGTTATTTGAGAATTTTTTTTGAGAAGATGGGATTTAAAAAAATAAGAATCAGGCCTGCTTATTTTCCTTACACTGAGCCGAGCGTTGAAATTGAAGGGCTTCATCCTAAGAACAATAAGTGGGTTGAGCTGGGCGGGGCTGGGATTTTTCGACCGGAGGTTGTGAAACCGCTCTTGGGTTTTGAGTGTCCGGTTCTTGCGTGGGGATTAGGACTTGAAAGAATTCTTACAGATTATTATTTGATTAATGACCTGAGGGAAATTTACAAAAACAATCTTACTAAATTGAGAAAAACAAAATTTTGGATGAAATAATGGCAATTATAACTTTTCCAAAAAAAACTTTTGAAAGCGAAATTGGGGAACTTGATGAAAAAATGCAAGAGAAGATTTCTTTGTTTGGGACTCCAATAGAAGATATTTCTGACGAGGTTCAACTTGAGATTTTTCCAAACAGGCCTGACATGCTTTCTTACCATGGATTTAAGAGAGCTTTTTTATCGTTTTTAGGGAAGAAAACCGGATTAAAGAAATATAATTTGAAAAAGCCTGGGGAAAATTTTGTGGTTAATGTTGACTCTGCTGTGAAAAAAGTTAGGCCGTTCACGTCTTGCGCGATTGTTAAAGGGCTTAATTTTAATAACCAGAAGATAAAAGAAATAATTGAAATTCAGGAAAAGCTTCACGCAACGCTTGGGAGGCGAAGGAAGAAGTTGGCAATAGGAATTTATCCTTTGGATAAAATTAGCTTACCTATAAAATATACTGTTGTTGAGCCTGACAAAATAAAGTTCACACCTTTGGAATCTAAGAGAGAGATGTCTGGACTTGAGATTTTGGAAAAGCATCCAGTTGGACAAGAGTATGCGCACTTGCTTGCAGGCAAGACGAAGTTTCCGGTTTTTGTCGATGCTGAAAAAAATATAATGAGCATGCCCCCGATAATTAATTCAGATTTGACAGGAAGGGTTACTGAACAGACTAAAGACGTTTTTGTGGAGTGCTCCGGTTTTGATCAGGAAATTTTGGATAAGTGCCTTAATATTATTGTGACTTGTTTGGCAGAGATGGGCGGGGAGATTTATGGTGTTGAAGTGAAAGGGAGCAAGAAAATTGTGACGCCTAATTTTTCTTTGCTTAAGAAAAAAATTTCTATGGATAATGTTAAAAAACTTCTTGGGGTGAATTTGAATGAAAAACAGATTAAGTCTTGTCTTGAAAAGATGGGGCATAATTATGGTAAGCGGGGCGTGGAGGTTGCTCCGTGGCGGATTGATGTGATGCATGAAGTGGACTTGATTGAAGATGTTGCGATTGCTTATGGTTATGACATATTTGAGCCAGAGGTTTTGAAAGCGTCAACGATAGGAAGCGAAAGTCATGAGAAAAAATTTGAGAAGCAGATTTCTGAAATTATGGCAGGGCTGGAAATGATTGAGATTTCTTCTTATTATTTGACAACTAAAAATGAGCAGATTAAAAAAATGAATTTGCCTGAGAAGGATAAGAATTTTGTTGAGGTTGTGGATTCTAAGACAGAGTATGAACTTTTGAGGAAAGATATTTGCCATTGTTTGATGAGAGTTTTGTCAGAGAATATTGATTCAGAGTATCCGCAGAAAATTTTTGAGATTGGGAATGTTTTTGAAATTGATAAAGAAATTAGTGAGACAAGGAAAATGGGAGGTGTTGTTTCTCCAGGGAATTTTACGTCGATAAAGCAAATTGTTGAGTATTTTTTTAAGATGCTTGATTTGAAAATTGAGATAAAAGAACCGAAGGAAAGGGTTGCTTATTTTATTGATGGAAGGTACGCTGAGATTTTCTTGGATAAAAAGTTGGTTGGTTTTTTGGGAGAGATTCATCCTAAAATTTTGAAAAACTGGAAAATTAAAATGCCGGTTTCTTTGTTTGAGTTGAATCTTGATAATGTTTTTGAGAAGGTCGGAAAATAATTGCGCCTGTGTAGCTCAGTTTTGGTTAGAGCGCGTCATTGGTATTAATCGGGACAAAGATGACGAGGTCCTGAGTTCGAATCTCAGCACAGGCTTGATTCGAACGTAGTTTTCTTTGAAACTTTTGTGTTTAAAAAATAATTTAAGAATTAAATTCTTCTTCTGCCAAGGAAAACGAAAATCAGCAGAACGATTAAGAGTGCGACAGCGACGAATGCTGTTAGAATTGCGACAATCCAGAATAGATTGTTGACTGCGCCTTCTCCCGAAACGCTTGCGATTACGACTGACAAGATAAACAAAACTGCGAAAAGTGCGAGGGTTCTTGTTACATTGCTTATTTTTTTTTGCCGTGTTGCGCTTTGAGAAGCTGTCATTTTCATTGCCACTGGTTTTTTTCTAGAAACTTTCTTAGCAGGGGTTTTTTTTCTCGCAGGCTTTGAAGCTGTTTTTCTCTTTTTAGTTTTTGGTTTAGAACTTTTTTTAGCCATAGGTAATAAAATATTTTGTTATTTATAAATTTGTTGTTTTTAAGGCACTGTCCGGAATGACATAAATTTCAAATTGAAAAAATAAAAAAGTCTGTTCTTTTTTAGGTGAATTTTTCAAATTCATTCTTAGATTGTACCAAACAATGTGCCAACCAAATTCTCTCTGTTTCATGAAAACTTTTTTCGCTCGCAAAGATTGAACTTATTTTTGTTTCAGCGAAGAATTCACAGATTCGACGATGCTTCTTTGCCCCATGAATTCGGGAAGTTCAATGCATTGCCGTCGATAAATGCCTTTTGGTTTTTTATTTCTCAAAGCTTTCTTTGACATTTTTCTCAACGGAGCAAAAAGGATTCCTCCTTTTTGTCAAACCACTTCATGAAGTTTTTCTG
>CAYQQA010000093.1:0-3233 GCA_964419805.1 Candidatus Woesearchaeota archaeon | reverse complement strand
ACAAAAGTTATAAGAATTGCATCGAAAGACATAGAAGGAAATCTAAATATTTATACTGGCTTGACAAAGATAAAAGGGGTTTCGTGGAGTTTTTCAAATGCTATTTGTAAAAAAATGGGTTTTGCAAAAAATAAAAAAATCGGGGAGCTAAGTGAAGAGGAAATAAAAAAGATTTCAGAATTTTTAAAAAACCCCGACGTGCCAAAACATTTGATGAACAGAAAAAAAGATTTTGAAACTGGGAAGGACAAACATCTTCATGGAAGTGATTTGGAATTGAGAAAAGAATTTGATATAAAAAGATTGAAAAAAATAAAAAGTTACAAGGGAATTAGACATTCTGCAAAACTTCCTCTGAGAGGACAAAGAACAAAAGGAAATTTCAGACCCCACAGAATGAAAGCAGGGGGAATTAAAAAGAAAAAGAAATAAAATGAAAAGAAAACATAAAAGATATTCAAAACCCAAACGACCTTTTGATAAAAAAAGGATTGACGAAGAAGCTGTTGTGAAAAAAGATTTTGGGCTTAAAAATAAAAAAGAAATATGGAAAGCCGAGGCAAAAATTAAATCAATAAGAAATAAAGCAAAAAAACTCATTTCGGGAAACGAAGCTGACAAAAAATTATTTTTTGACAGGCTAAAAAAAATGGGTCTTGAAGTTAATTCTATCGGGGATGTTTTACTTATTGAAACAAAAGACTTTTTGAACAGAAGACTTCAGACAATTGTGGCAAAAAAAAGGATAGCTCCGACGGTTAAAACTGCTAGACAGATGATAACCCATAAAAAAATATTTATAGGAGATAGAATTGTGAACGTTCCTTCTTATGTTGTTTCGGTTAATGAAGAAAATAAAATAAAGGCAAAAACAAAATGAGCGAAGAAGAAACAAAGAAAGTTAAGAAAGAAAAAAATATAGAAGCTGTTGTAAATATTTATACTTCTTTTAATAATACAATCGTGCACGTTACAGATATGGCCGGTCAGACAATAACAAAAGTCAGCGGGGGCGCCATAACCAAACACAACAGGCTTAAAGCAAATCCAACTATCGCGATGTTTATTGCAAAAAGAATTTCAGAAAACATAAAAGATTTGGGAATCAAGTCTCTTTATATTGCCATAAGAGCGAAAACGAGAAATCCTGCGCCGGGGCCTGGAGCCCATTCTGTTGTGAAAAGTCTTTCTCGAGAAGGATTTAAAATATTGAATATCCTTGATAAAACAAGAAACCCTAGGGGAGGGCCTAAAAAGAAAGGCGGCAGAAGAGGGAGACGGCCATAGGAAAATTTAAAAGCATTGGTTTTTAGAGATTAAAATGAAATCGATTGAAAAAAACAAAGAAAAAATAAAATTCGCGGCTGAAGTGAGTGAGAGCTTGGCAAATGCTGTGAGAAGATATGTTTATCAGATTCCAGTTCTTGCGATTGATGAATTGGAAATCAAAAAAAATTATTCTCCATTGTATGATGAAATGCTTGCACATCGGGTTGGCCTAATTCCTCTGCAAATGAAAAAAAATGCTAAAAGTGGAAAAATGAACTTGAAAACAAAAAAAGAAGGGATGATTTACAGTGGAGATTTGAGCGGAAGTTTTAAAGTTGCTTACGAAGAAATTCCTTTAGTCTCGTTGGAAAAAGGGCAAGAGCTTGAGTTTGAGGCGTCGGTGGTTTTGGGAACTGGTGCAGAGCATGCAAAATTTTGTCCAGGAATAATTGTTTACAAAAATCTTATGAGTGTTAAGGAAACAAAAAAAACCGAATCGGCTGAAAATTTCGGCAACTTGGAAAATGTCAAAAAAGAAGAATTGGTTTATGCTGATGATTTTGATGGAGTTTATTTGGATGAAGATTCAAACAAAGGGTTAGAGCTATCTCCGAAGGAAGAAGAACTTTTAATAACTGTTGAAAGTTTTGGGCAAATTTCACCCGAAGAGATTTTTAGGGAAGCTATTGAAACTCTTAAAAAAGATTTGGTGGATGTTGGGAAGAAGGTTTTAGAAGACCGCTAGATTTATAAACCTACAAAATCTAAAATTTTATCTGCGAGTAAAAAGCGTTAGCAGAAGTCATGCTTCTGTTACATTAAAATGAAATCAGTTACTAAAATCTCAAAACAAGAGAAAAGAAAGTTGAATCCAAACTTAGTCGAGACCATAAGGGTTGCGAAGAAAAATAAATCTTGGCAGAAAATTGCAAGCTTGTTGTCTTCTCCGAGGCGAAAACAAATTCAGGTTAATTTGGATAGGATAAAAGAAGATTGTGTTGTGCCGGGAAAGATTTTGTCGCAAGGAGAACTAAACGGAAAATTTAAAATTGTTGCGTTTAATTTCAGCGATAGAGCTAAAGAAAAAATTACTTCAGAAGGTGGAAAGGCAATTTATATAAAAGATGAAATTAAATTAAATCCTGAGATGAAAGGGTTGAAGGTATGGGGATGAAAATTATCGATGGGGCAAATGCGGTTTTGGGAAGAATTGCCAGTTATGCTACGAAAGAGGCCTTGAAAGGTGAAGATGTTGTTGTTGTAAATTGTGAAAAAATAATAATTACTGGAAACAAAGAAAGTTCTCAAAAAAGATTTAGAGAGAGTAGAACAAAAGTCGGGAGTGCACAAAAAGGGCCAAAGATTTCAAGACCCCCTCATGCAATTGTTAAGAGAGCTATCAGGGGCATGCTCCCAGATCACAGAAAAGGACGGGGGAGACAAGCATTTAAGAAAATAAGATGTTATAAAGGACTTCCAAAGGAATTTGAAGAAAAAAATAAGATGAAATTTGAAAACAAAAGCAAAATCAAAAATATAAAAATTGGAGAATTAAATGGAAATTATTAAATCTGGAAAAAGAAAAACGGCTGTGGCAAAAGCAACAATCAGCGACGGGAATGGGAAAATTACAATAAACGAGAAGGATTATAGAAACCTTCAGAAATTTGACAGATTAAAAATTGAAGAACCGTTAAGGATTGCTGAAAAAATTCTTGGCAAAATTGGTTTTGACGTGGCGGTTTTTGTTAAAGGCGGGGGTGAAAAAAGCCAGATAGAGGCATCACGTCTTGCAATTTCGAGAGCAATTGTTGCATTCACTAATTCAAAGAAAGTTGAAAATGCTTTTGGAGATTATGACTGGAGTCTTTTGGTTGCAGATGTTCGGAGAAAGGAAGCGTACAAGCCTGGAGATTCTCGAGCAAGAGCGAAAAGACAAACAAGTTATAGGTGATTATTTGATT
>CAYQQA010000092.1:0-3283 GCA_964419805.1 Candidatus Woesearchaeota archaeon | reverse complement strand
GAAAGCCATAAGTTAAATTTTAGGAAAGAACTTTTTGTGAAAAATTTGCATTGGATAAATGGAAAAAGTTTTGGAAAGAAAATCAACGCAAGAATTCGGCACGTCGGCGAGCTTTTACCGTGCGAACTTCTAAAAGAGGGAAAGAAAATAAAAGTTATTCTTAAAAAACAAATTACTGGAATTTCAGAAGGGCAAGCGATTGTTTTTTACAAAGGAGAGGAGTGTTTGGGCGGAGGTGTGATTTGGTTTTGAGAAAAACTACTACAAAAAAGTAACAAGGAAAAGATTTATAAACACCTAAAAGATTATGGAATTATGGTAGTAGATTTAAGAAGATATGCTAATAATTCCTGGATAAATCAAATTGCTTTAGTTAGTTGGAACACTTATGAAAAAGGGGGATTCAGAATTTTGAGCTTAGTGCGGAAATCTAAAAAAGTTGGAGAGGATCAAACTAATTTTGTCGGGGGGGAAATTTTGCTGGAACGGTTGGAGGGAAACAAATTAGAGGTTTAGTTTGTGTTCAGGGTAAGAATAGAAAAGCAAAACAAAGATATTGTGCAGTAAGATATAATCCTTTAGAAAATTGGGGTTTTGGTTCAAGTGTTTGGTCAAAAATAGAAAGAGCAGAAAAATACTTTGACAAATTAAGAGGGAAAGATAATGCAAATTACAACAATGTTTTAGGGTCTTTTGTTAGAGAAAAACCAACTTTAAGAAAAAGACTAACAGGGCATTGGACATATACAGATGTTTTGTCAAGAGAAGCACAAAAAAGAATAGAAAAAGCAGGCATTGAAGACAAAGTGGCTGAGACTGTTTGTTAATCAAAAACCTTTTTATACGCATTCTACTTAATTAAAACATGGGTTTTGATAATTTGCTTAAGACAAGAAAATCAACGCGAGATTTTAAGCCAAAGAAGCCGGATTGGCGGAGAATTTTGGAGTGCGTTAACGCCGCGCGGTTTGCTCCGATGGCAGGCGACATTTACAGTTTGAAATTTATTTTAGTTTACGACAAAGATAAAATTGAAAAAATTGCAGAAGAGTGTCAGCAGGATTTTGTAGCGCAGGTTCATTACTTGCTTGTGGCGTGCACGATTCCGTCGAAAACAATAAACGCTTATGGGAAAAGGGGAGAAATTTATTTGCGACAGCAGGCGGGTGCGGCAATTCAGAACGTGCTTTTGAAACTGACTGAAAAAAAACTCGCACATTGTTGGGTCGGACACTTTGTGGAAGATCATGTTAAACACATTTTAAAGGTTCCGGATAAAACAAGAATTGAAGCAGTTATCCCTATTGGTTATGAACTTAAAAAAACTAAAAGAAAAAAAGAGAAAATTCCGCTCGATAACATTTTGTATTTTAATTCGTACGGAAACAGGCAGATGAAAGAGCATAAAAAAATTAATGTTTAAATGGAAATCAATGTTAAAAAACTGAAGCCAGGGCATTTTGAAAAGGATGGAAAACCTGAAAAAGTTAGTTCTTACGGGAATGTTGTTAAGCCGCCTGAAAAGAAAAATATTTTGTTAACAGTTTTGCTGAGTCTTGTTACTTTAGGAATTTACAGTTCTTTTTGGTATTTGAAAAGATCTGTAGAATTCAATAGTTTGGTAACGCGGAAAAAACTCAGCTCAACTTTGCCAACGGTTGCGATTGTAAACAGCATTGTTTTTATTGCTTCAATAATCATTTTTGCATTTACAATCACTGAAGACATGGTTACAACTGTGAATTACATCACAACTTTTCAGATTATTATTTTGTCCATCGTAGGCATAACCTTTTTGTTGAAATTATTTTTCGGGTTGCTTCTTGCTTTTTACTCTAGAACAATTTTGAAACAAGCTGTAGAAAACAAAAGAAGTTTCAGCAAAGTTTCTGCACTTTTCACTTTGTTTTTCTGCCACTGGTATCTGCAGTATGAAATTAATAAAATTATCGACGACAAAGAAAAAAATCCGAAGACAGGGCCATGGGTATTTTTTATTTTAGAAGTTTTAATTATCGTTGGGATAATTGTGTGGAGAGTTTTTTTGTGATTTTTACCAGTTATCTAAAATAGAGATAATTGTTCTTTTGTCTATATCTCCTCTTTCCAAAGCAGTTGCTTCAAAATTTGCTACATCATATCTATTAATAAACATCAAATATTTACTTAGTTCCATTGACTTAATTTAGGGTTGTTATTTTTAAGTATTGTTGTAATAAAAAATAAAAAAATAAAAAAAATAAAAAAGGAATTTAGCTCCAAACTTCTATGCCTAAATCAGAGACTTCTTTTGAAGGAACTGCTTTTTCTTCATAGCCTTTTCCGAGAACGTACGGACTTTTAACGCCGGTCATTATTGTAATAACTCGGACTTTGCCGACGAAATCTTTGCTGATTCTCGCGCCGATGATCACTTGTGCGTCAGGGCTAAGGTTTTCAGAAACTGTTCTTCCGATTGTGTCGAACTCTTCAAGCTTCAAATCTGGGCCACAGGTTACATGAATCAGAGCTCCAGTAGCGCCTTGGTAATCCACATCAAGTAGAGGATGAGTAAGGGCTTGCTTGACAGCTTGATTCACTCTTTCCGAAGAATCGTCTTCGCCTATTCCAATAACTGCAACGCCTCCGTCTTTCATTATTGCTGAAACGTCTGCGTAGTCTAAGTTAATCAGACTTGGTAAAGTTATTGTTTCTACGATTCCTTTAACCATTGTTGAAACTAACTCGTTAGCGACAGCGAATGCCTGCTCTATTGGAAGCTGGCCTGCAATGTCAACAAGTCGGTTGTTGTCCAAAACAATGCAAGTGTTTGTTACTTCCCTTAGTTCTTGAAGTCCGAATTCTGCTTTGTCTATTCTTGCTCTTTCAGAATCGAACGGCATTGTCACGACACCGATTACAACAGCTCCAGTCTCTTTGGCAAGTTGGGCAATAACGGGTGCACCGCCTGTTCCAGAACCTCCGCCCATTCCTGCAACAACAAAAACCATGTCAGCACCTGAAACTATTTTTTTCAAATCAACCAAGGATTCTTTTGCAGCTTCTCTTCCTCTTTGAGGTGAGCCTCCACATCCAAGTCCTCGCGTGAGTTCTTTTCCAACAAGAATTTTGTCATCAGCTTTGGAAACACTCAAGTGAAGTGCATCAGTATTGCAGGCGTAAACAGTTGCTCCGTTTATTCCTTTGTTGAAAAGCCAAGTGATTGCATTGCATCCCATTCCTCCGACGCCGATTACCTTTATGTTTGCCTTACCGGCTTTGCGCTCGTCGAAATTAATACTGT
>CAYQQA010000091.1:0-3296 GCA_964419805.1 Candidatus Woesearchaeota archaeon | reverse complement strand
TATCAAAAATTGATTTTACTGGATTAATTGTGATGTTATTTCTGAGCGGAGCGAAGGTTTTTTGATAAGCCTGAAAACCCTGAACATTTTGTGAAACTATTACTTGAAGTTGAGATTATCAAATATAATTTTGAGATTATTTGGATAGAATTACTCATTTCTTCTTCCTGAATTTTCCAACAAATTTTTTTAGAAAACTTTTTTTTGTTTTTTGATTTTCCATAGCTTTTCTATCAAGGACTTTTTTTTCTTCACCTGTTATTATTTTATTGCTTCCAATAATTTCGGCCAGAGTTACAATCATTTTCTGTAATTCTTCTTCGTTGATTTTTGCACCTGAATACATGTACGTTGTCATTTTTGATGAAAATTCTTTTGCTTTTTTGTTGTGTTTTTTTGTGAATAAATCTTCTAATTCAGAATAGTCCGGGCTTCCTTTGATTTTGAAAGCTTCTTGGAAAAAATTACGCGCGAGTTTGTCGACTGTTCGCAAACTTTCTTCAGGTTTTTTGAAATTTACTCCTGAAAGTTTTTCCATATATTTTTGATTTTTTCTGAAGCCTCCACTCATAACTCTTTTTGAAAGTTTTTTTTCTATTACTGATAACACAATTAGGAAGATTACAACTAAGACTACAAACCCTCCTAGAATATAAGCAAGGTTTTCTAAAAAAGCCATATAATTTTCACCTTTATTAAGAGGCAGATTTAATTTTTAAGGTTTTGCTTGTTGTTGGGGAGATTATTCTTGGAAGCTTTCAACAAAACATTTTTAACCTTTTTATTTTTATTTTATTTCATGTTAATAGGACTTGTGGGAAAGCCGTCTGTTGGGAAGTCGACGTTTTTTAAAGCTGTGACTTTGGCAGAAGTTGAAATAGCTTCTTATCCTTTCACAACCATAAAAGCTAATCACGGAGTTGGTTATGTAAGGGTCGAATGTTTGGAGAAGGAATTTAATACTAAATGTAATCCTCAGAAGGGTTTTTGTATAGATGGTGAGAGATTTGTTCCGGTGGAATTGATGGATGTTGCGGGCTTGGTGCCGGGGGCTTCTGAAGGAAAAGGGATGGGAAATCAGTTTTTGGATGATTTGAGACAGGCAGATTGTTTTGTTCATATTGTTGATGTTTCAGGGGAGAGTGATAGTGAGGGGAAACCTGGGAAAGGGAATCCTGTTGAGGATGTTAGATTTTTAGAAGAGGAATTGGATTTGTGGTATTTCAACATTTTTAAAAAACTTTGGAAGAGTTTTTCTCGGAAAGCTGAAATGGAGAAACAGAAGATTTCCGAAGTAATTGCAAAACAGTTTTCAGGTTTAAAGGTAACTGAAGAACAGGTTAAAGAGACTTTTAGAAGTGTTACCTTACTTGAGAAAATCAGTTTGTGGAATGATGGAGAGATTAAAGCTTTTGTTTCAAAACTTAGAAAAATTTCGAAGCCGACGATTATTGCTGCGAACAAGATTGATAAGGAAAACGGAAAAATGAATTTTGAAAAGTTGAAGAAAAGTTTTGCTGATTTGATTATTGTTCCTTGTAGTGCCGATTCAGAGTTGGCGTTGAAGCAGGCCGCTAAAGCCGATTTAATTCATTATGTTCCTGGCGATAAAAAATTTAAGGTTTTGAAAGATTTAAGTGAAAAACAGATGAATGCTTTGAATAAAATTAAAGACAATGTTTTGGATGTTTATGTTGAGGGAACAGGGGTTCAGAGTGTTTTGAATTCCACGGTTTTTTCCTTGTTGAATTATATTGCAATTTTTCCAGCATCGGCGACAAAGCACGCAGACAGCAAGGGCAATGTTTTGCCTGATTGTTTTTTACTGCCCAATGGAAGCACTGCCTTGGATTTTGCTTATTTTCTTCATACTGATTTTGGTAAGAATTTTATAAAAGCGATTGACGCAAGGACTAAAAAGGCTGTTGGGAAGGATTACAAACTTAAGCATAGGGATGGTTTGGAGATTGTGAGTCGATAGGTTTTTAATGGTTGTTATTTTTTTGGTTTATGGTTTTATATACTAAATCAATTTTTAAGCCCAAGATTTTTGAGGATGGAATTAGAATTTCTGTTATGAACCGACATACTTTGAATGATGGGCTTACACTTGATGAAAGGATTACTTCGGATAAATATGATGAGCATCTTGTGGGACTGCACCACCTTTGAAATTGGTTGGGGCTTATTACAAAGAATTAATTTCTTTTAGAACTTTTGAGTTTTTGTATAAATATTATTTGAGAAATAATTCTGAAGCTCAGGTTAAAGCTCTGGCGAAAAGGGCTTTGGAGAGTGATGTTACTATTATGTGTGTTGAGGAAAATCCAAATGAATGCCCTAGATTAATTTTGGCGAATGAGTGTCAGAAATATGAACAGGATTTGATTGTTGAGCATAGGTGATTTTTTATGTTCTAATTTTTTTATTAAACTTGTAATTAATATGTTTTTTGAAACAATGTGGAAAACTGTAGGAAGATGAATTAATTCTATAACAATCAAATTTAAATAGTTACAGCACACTTATTATACTAAGTTATAAAGAGGTTTTATTAAAAGAGGTTTTCATGGTATACAAAAGGTATATTTATCGCAATGGCAAGAAATTTGGTCCTTATTATTATCATAGTTATAGAAAAAAGGGTGGGAGAACTTTTTCGAGATATGTAAAAAGTCATGAAGTAGGGCGTGCTGTAACTGATTCTCATAAAATCAAAAGTAGCGGAAGCAGGCATTTATTAATTTTTATTTTGGCAGCTACGATTATTGCGATTGTTTTAGGAGTTTTTGTTTTGAATTACCAATTTAAGGATGAGGGGAGATTTAGTTTTGAGAAAATTGGAAAGGATATTTATGGAGCTGTTACTGGGTTTACTTCTGAAGAGCCGGAGCCTGTGCAAACTGTTGAGGAAACTTCTACTCTAAGCCAGTCCGATTCTGAGGATGGTGGAGCGTCTGAACCTATTTCTGATGAATCTTCACAAGAGCAGACAACTCAAGAAAGTTCAGAAACTGAAATAGAAAGTGTGATTGATTCTACTGGTGTTGTTGATGGAGAGGATGTTGAAAGTTCTGGGGAAGTTTCTATAGAAGATTCTGCTGATGGTGGTGACTTAGAAATTGTTGAAACTGAAAACGATGGCGAGGTTGGAGGGCAGACTGAAGATACAGTGGTCTCGGAAAATGAGAGCGTTGAGGAATTGATTAATGGAAGCTCTTCTGAAGAAGTTGATGAGCCAGCTAGATCAAGTTGTATTTGGTCATAATGCCGAAGTGAATATTGATCTTGAGGGT
>CAYQQA010000090.1:0-3345 GCA_964419805.1 Candidatus Woesearchaeota archaeon | reverse complement strand
GACCACCGAAGGTGCCGGCGAGCCCCCGGCTCATTGACGGGAAAATCCTCCAAGCGATCTTTAAAGGCCGGCGATTTATGCCTTGCACGAATTGTTGCACTCAGCCATCGAGGAGACGAACCAAAAATAGGACTGACAATGAGACAACCCGGTTTGGGAAAACTAGACTGGATTAGAGAAGACGAAGTTAAAAAACAAAAAGCTGCGCAGAAAGCACTTAAAGCAGAATCTAAAACCACTAAGAAAAAATGATAAACGTAAATTTAGGAGATAAAAATGGCGAAAACTAAAGCTTGCAAACTTTGCAAAGTAGTTTATGAGGGAAGAGAGAGCTGTCCGAACTGCGGTGCAAAAGAATACACTGAATCATTCAAGGGAAGAATCCAGGTTCTCGATCCCGAAAAATCCGAGTTTGCGAAAAAACTTAACATAAATAAAAAAGGAAATTTTGCAATTAAAACTCGATGATGGAATTCGTTAAAATTGTTTCTGAAAAAGATAATGCACTTTTCGCGAGGAAAGAGGTTTCATTTTTAGTGAAATCTAATTCATCGCCGTCGAACAAAGAAGTTTTGGAAATGATTGTCGACAAGTTTAAATCTGAAAAAGATGCAATTAAAATAAAAAGGATAAAAGGAAATTTTGGGAAAAAGGAATTTTTAGTTGAAGCCAACATTTATGATTCTAATGAAAAAATGATGAAGACAGAAAACTTTTCTAAGAAAGAAATTGAGTTTATGGAAAAGTTGAACGAGCCCAAAGTTGAAAAAGTAGAGGAAAAGAAAAATGGCGAAGAAAAAGAAATCAAAACCAAAGAAGGGAAAGAAACCGCATAAGAACAAGCCAACGAGCAAGAGGTATAAAAATTACAAAGTCGAAGGCGAAAAAGTTGTGCGTGGAAAAGTTTGTCCTCGATGCGGACCCGGAATTTTTTTAATGATTACAAAAGACAGAGTTTACTGTGGAAGATGCCATTACAGCGAGTTCCAAAGCAAGAATAATTAGTAACTACATCCAAAAATAAAGTTATTGTGTAGTGTATAAACACTTTTGTAATAACAACAATTCATTACTACTATTGTTGAAGAACCGAGCGTCATTTTATAGAAGTAACATCCGAAAGATTTAAATACTATCAATTACTCTATTTTCTATCACCTCTTTTTCCCCAGGATAGAGGTCTTGAGACACTTTTTGCTGCTCGAGGCATCTATCCCAGGGTTTAAAAAATGAGAAATTCAAACTACAAAAAAGAGTCACGAGGTTATAGCGATTAATTTTTTAGTTAATGCCCCTCGTGCAATCATAATTTCTAAATAAATAAATAAATAATTCTCAAGAACGATAATTATTTAAATCGCAAAATTATTAATTTCTATGGAAAAAAGATTTCACATTTTAATTGAACAAGATGAAGACGGCGGGTTTATTGGAAGAGTCCCCGAATTACAAGGATGTTTAACTCAAGGCGACACTTTGGATGAACTCATATCAAACATGAAAGAGGCCATAGAATTGTGTCTTGAAGCCCAAAACGAAGAAAAAATTCAGTTTACTGAAATTCCTAAATTCATTGGAGTTCAGGAGATTACATTATGAAACTTCCCTTGCTAACAGCAAGAGATTTAATAAAAATTCTTGAAAAAATTGGGTTCAAATTCATCCGACAAAAAGGAAGTCATATGTTTTACAAGCATGAAGATGGAAGAACAACAGTAGTTCCAAATCATCCGGGAAAGAAAATAAAAAAGAGGTTTATTGAGAGGAATAATTAGTGAAATAAAAATGAAAAGAGATGAGTTTCTTGAATTAGTTTAGTTAATGCCTCTCGTGCGTTATTTTTAAATATTAAATAATTCTCAAGAACAATAACGTTTAAAAAAGGTCGTCACATCTGTTTCACATGGAAATTAAAAGTTCTAATCAGGGTTTGGTTGCCATTAGCGAAGATTCAAATCAGGGGTTAGGAGACTTAGATCTTCAGGAAGGAGATTTATTTGGTTTTGAAGGAATAAAAATTGAACCATTTAATAGGCAGATCCATAATTTTGTTATAGCTGAGGTTGGAACAAGATATCTAACAATGTCCATTAAGGAGCCTTATTTAAAAAGAGTGGAAAATGAGCTTTATCGGGGTAGAGAAAACGCATTAACTCTTTTGCATATTCCAGAAGGAGATACTCAAGAGATGGAGTGGGTACTTTATGTTGCAAGAGATCCACTAGCTCTTTTTCCAGGTTATAGAAGTGGAGCCATTTTATATCCAGAAATTCAAACACTCGAAATTGGAGGAGGAACCCCTATGCCAACATATCATGTTAAATCTGCATTTGTGGGTCAGGAAGCTAATTAAATGCAGTAAAAAAAATTCTAGTTTGAATAGTCACTCTGCTTGGTTAGAAGATTCTCTTAAGAAAGAAAGATAATCCTAACTATCAACTCCCCACAATTAAATTTTTAAACTTTGATTGGATTTTTTAAAAATGTATAAGAAATTTTTAATTGTGGTTTGCAAGAAAAATCCGGCAGGAATGAACATTCTGAACAATTTGGATCAGTTCAGGAAAAATCCTGTTTTTTCATCAATGGCTGACAGCGCAGGTTTTGATGTATTCTTGACAGAGGAAGAAGTTCTTTACAATGAGAATTTACCTACAGAGAAAATCTCAAAATACGATTTTGTAATTTTTCCGTGCACGCATAGATCTGAGAAAAATGTTAAGTCTTTATCAGTGCATTCTCCGGGAAATTGGCGCAAAGCGGATTTTGGAGGCGAAAATGGAAAAATCTCAAAAGCTTCTGCTCAGTTCAACAAAGTACTTTTTGAAAATCTTGACAAGTTCGCGAAAAAATTTTCTCTTGAAGGATTTGAAATAACTCTTGAGTGCACGCATCACGGACCGATAATTGACAAGCCATGCGTCTTTATTGAAATCGGGTCTAGCGAGGAGGAGTGGAATAACAGAAGAGCAGGTTTTGTTATTGCAAAAACAATTTCAGAAACTATTGATAATTTTAAAGAAAACAATTACCTCGAAGTTGGAGTAGGAATTGGCGGACCGCATTATTGCCCGAACTTCAACAAAGTACAACTAAAGTCCAACGTTGCAATAGCTCACGTAATACCAAATTATTCAGCGCCGATAACTGAAGAAATGATACGCGAAGCAATTCAAAAAACCGACGAAGAAGTTGATTTTGTTGTCTTAGATTGGAAAGGTTTAGGAACCAGCGAGATGAGACAGAAAATTGTTGAGATTCTTGAAAAAATGTATGTCAATTATAAAAAAACCAGCGAGATCGGGAAGTGATGCAGCGCCTTCGCCGCCAACATCCGGACCTGGT
>CAYQQA010000089.1:277-3408 GCA_964419805.1 Candidatus Woesearchaeota archaeon | reverse complement strand
GTATTCATCAAAATTTTTTTGGTGTAAGTTTTCATCCCAAGGCCTCCAAAACCTCTTGAATTTTCGTAACCCCTGATTCACTATCAAAATGTCCCATTCCTTTTTTAACAATAATTTTCGCACCCAACTTTTCCTCAAACTTTTTCGCTTCGTCTAAATGAACATAAGGATCATCGTCGCTGAAAATGCACGCAAAATTTACATCATGATCTAAAATTCTGCCAAAATCAATCTTAGAATTTATCCAAGGATGCGCAATTTCTAATTCTTCCGGTTCAAGATTAATTAAATCAAGCCAAGGCGAAACAAAAACACACCCTCCAATTTTTTTATGTTTGTGCAGTTTTTCCAAATACCTCAAAACAGTTTGCGCGCCAATACTGTGCCCGACAAAAAAAGTATGCTCGTCCAAATTTTCGCTGTCAATCCGTTCTTGCAAATAACTAACCCAATCTTCAATTTTAGGTTCTTCAGTATTAGGCATATCGTAAGCATGAACTTCCCAACCGTTTTTCCTCAGCTCCCGCTCAAGCCACATAAACCAAGGTTCTTTAGAACTGCTTCCCCAACCATGAATTAAATACGCTTTTTTCATTTTAAAACCACCAACCCCACCGTGATTTTAGTTGGTCTGTCATATCTACATTGATATAACTATGAAGCAGAGGCCGGGATTCGAACCCGGGAAAAATCGGGCTGCAACCGATTGCAGTAACCGCTGTGCCACCTCTGCATAACTATTTTAAAAACCAACTATATTTAAAGTTGTTTATGCCAAAAATCTAAACTAAAATCCTATTACAACCCTCAGCACATTTTTCAACAACTCCTTCAACATCAAACTCTTTCTCAACCTCCTCCAAAACGTCTTCAGTAGATTTAAGCTCAGGATGTTTAGGAACAAAAAAACTACAGCAATCAGCATACTCTTTTATAGAAACTTCATAAGTTCCAATCTGCCTCGCAATTTTAATTATCTCTTTTTTATCAAATCCAATCAAAGGACTTAAAATCAAACTTTTGGAAACACAATAAGACGTCTTCAAATTCTCCAAAGTCTGCGACGCAACTTGCCCCAAGTTATCTCCCAAAATCAAACAATCAGAAAACCTATCTGCAACTCTCAAAATCAATCTTCTAAAAACAATCATCCGATACCTCGAAGGAATTTTCATAACAATCTCTTTTTGAAATTCAGAATTCACAAAAATTAACTCTGATTTTTTCTGAAACTTCGAAAGCACTTTAACAATCTCCGTAATTTTTTCTTCTCCCTGATGCCCCAAAGATGCTTGTGATTTAAAATGAATAAAATTTAACTTGAGTCCTCTTTTCATTGCCAAAAAAGCTGCGACAGGACTATCAATTCCCCCAGACAAAAGACAAAGTGCATTCCCTGTACTTCCCACCGGCAAACCGCCAAGGCCCAAATTTTTTTTGCAAGAAAAATAAATTCCATCATCACAAACCTTTACAAAAATTTCCGCATCAGGATTTTCAAGATCCACAATTTTTCCAAACTTCGTTCTAACAATCTCTCCAAGAATATTATTCATTTCCTCAGAACAGGAATTAAAATTTTTATCATGTCTCTGAGAATTTATTTTAAAACTTTCAAATTTTAAATCCTCACCATTCAAAAAAATCTCAAGAGCTTTCTTTATCTCATCCATGTCTTTTTTACATTTGTGCCTAGAAACAAAAAAATGCGAAATCCCAAAAACATTTTTCAACTCCTCCCAATCCACATTTTTCTTGGCTGACAAAACAAAATACCCAAAACTTTTTTTCACAGAAATTCCCTTTATTTTATCCTTAATATTTTCAACCAAACATTTTTCAAAAAATCCGCGATTCCCTTTCTTCAATCCAATCTCACCATAATGAACAATACAGTATTCCATAAAATACAAGAATAATTTAGTTTTTTAAATTTTCTTATAATTTAACATTTCAAATTTGATGTTTTCAAAAATCAAAAAACCAAAATTGCGAGCAAAACTCAATCCAATAACTGATTATGAACATAGTAAAATCAGTTTTAGATAATCCTTAATTCATCAAATTGTAATCAATATCTCCTCATCCAAATAATAGCTTCCCAACAAGTTCAGGGTTTTCTTCAATTAACAACTTTTTAAATCGCGAGCGAACGCGAGCCAATTTTTTTCTTCCAAATATTTTTAAAAGAAAACTCAACCCTTCAAAGCCAATTCAGCCAACTTCATAGCCCCTTTCTTAGAAACAGCTGCCACAACAAAAAGGTTATTATGACAAAACTTAGCATCTTTCACACCAGTAACTTTTTGAAAATCCTCATTAATCAAACCTGCCCATGCCTTCGGGAAATCCTTCCTGTTCTTAAAAGACTTCACGGAAACAGGAACCGCAAAAACATACCACTGATTCTCACGAGCAACATTATAAACAACAAACTTCACATCGGACTCCTCAACAACAACTTCTTTCCAGGGCATATATTTGCCAAGAACAATATAATCTTTTCCTTTTTTAATTTTCTCCCGAATAACTTTCTTAGACTTAACCAACAACTCAGCTTTCTCAATTTCCCTCGTCATAAGTTTCAAAACAATAGAAACAACCTCATCAAAACACTTATCAAAAACTTTACCAGAACTGCTAGCCTCAGGATTCAGTCCTTTAACAAAATCAGCAATAGTGTAAGGCTCAACTTTCTTAACATCATAAGTTTCGACACCAGAATCATTCGCATCAATGTACTGAATTATTTTTTTATCAATGTAATTAAAAACCTCCACAGAACTAACAAGTTTTTTCCAAAAATGCTTCCAAACCAAACCGGCAGCAGCATAGGGAATTTTATTTTTCCTTTCACCAGCCCCACCCTTTTGATGATGATCAAAATCATTCGTCTCAGAGTTATAAACTCTCCCCACATCAACTCTCATATCGCATTTTTTCAATTCCCCACTATCTCTTGTTCTAATAACCTTCACATTAGAAAAAATTAATTTCAAAATCGCAATCGCAAAAACATCATCAGCGTGAAACTCCCCGCTATGCACAGCTATTTTCTTCATATGCCCCGGACAGGATTCGAACCTGCGACTTCCAGCTTTCTTCACTTTTAGAAGGCTGGCACTCTATCC
>CAYQQA010000089.1:0-267 GCA_964419805.1 Candidatus Woesearchaeota archaeon | reverse complement strand
CAAAGAGGAGGATCTTGACGGAACCAAGGGTGTTTATGTGGTCGATCTCTCTGATCCAGCTGAGTTACCGGGGCCTATATTTCTGAAAGAAAAACGTATTTAAAAGTTTTTATTTTCCAAATTCTAATTAAAGGCTTCTGCTCGTTTTCAGAGTTTTAGAACTTAACAACTTATTAAAAACCAAAAAACCTCCACTTCGTTCAGAAATAATAAAAAAGTTAATCCAGTAAAATCAGTTTCGATAATTATTAATCTATCAAATTATAA
>CAYQQA010000088.1:0-3537 GCA_964419805.1 Candidatus Woesearchaeota archaeon | reverse complement strand
GAAATCAAGACTCACATCACGGAAACTCCACACTTTAGTGTGGAGAGGATGTCATATTTATTACAAAGAATTTTAAGAATTTTCTGGCCTGATAATTTTCTGAGTTTTGCCATTATTTTTAATCTCAAAAACAGTAATAATTGGTTTTTCTTTTTCAATAATCGGAAATTCTTTTAAATAAAGTTCTGTAGCTTCTTTTAAATTAGAAAGAGCTTCCTCAACATTATCTCCTTGGCTTGCAGTCCCAACCTCTGGACACTCTGCTACAAACATATCTTTTTCTTTATGTAACACCGCACTAAAAGTTTGATTTTTCATGTTAAATTTAGCTTTCTTGAATTTAAATAATTTTTCACTGGAAAAATAGTGCGACGCCCAGTCTAGGCACTAACCCCTATTTCTAATAAACTCAGATAACCAAGAAACAAATCGTCGTCGGTAAAAAATCAAGGGTGCGATGCCCAGTCAAAAATCGATACGCCCACGCCGTAGACCTCGCCTTTTTGTCTAATCTTAGGGGTCACGCACTCTTTCTTAATGACTGCATATTTAATCAATTGTCGTTGCTGTTTAGTATTTATAAGTCTTGTCGTTGGATTTATGGATAAATGTTGTCAAGATTTTGCCTGTTTCCATAATAATCCGAGACCGCTGAAAACTAAAATAGGTATAGCAACTATTGGTTCTATCCCCCAGACAAAAAAACCAATAAGCATTGCAATTAAACCACAAATGATTGAACCAACTTCAGAAGCATATTTTTTCGACATGATTAAACAAAACCAGAGAGAAAAATTCTACCCGATTTACAATACAACAACAAACACAAGCTCTGTCGCTGCAAGAATTTTAGGCGCACTGCTTTTACTAATTTTGCCGTTTAAATTCATCTTCGTCCTTTTCGCAGTTGCAATGTTTTTCACAGCTTTCTTATCAACAAAAGCTAGAGAATTTGTCGAGAGGAAAAAATAATTTATTAATTTTCAATAAATAACTTTCGCTCCGCTCCGAGCAATATTAAACTGTTAATCCTGTAAAATCATCTCAACAACTCAATAACATAATCCCAACAAGTTCAGGGCTTTCTTCAATTAACAATTTACTAAATCGCGAACGAAATCAAACTTCCCTCGAAGTTTTGATATTATTTCTAAATTAATATGCGAGCTTGCGAGCTATTCTTTATTTCCCAAATTCTAATCAACAATTTCACCTTATCCAAAAACTTTAAAAGCACTGCAATTTTATCTTTTTCATGAATGACAAAAACCAAGAAATTCCAGAGATGAATCTCGATAACAAATACAAAAATAAGCAAATTTCTATGTCTCCGGACTCTGAAAAAATTCAGAAAGAAATGGACAAAACTAAAAAAGAACTTGACAAACTCAAAACTTCTATTTTAAAAAAATTCCCTATCACACAATCGTTGAGCATTCTGCCCCCACAAGGAATTCAGTTTTTTATCAAAGAAGAGGAAGTTCCAAAAGAAACAGAAAAATACATCCAACTTTACATGGTTATCCCCGAGGACAAATTCAAGGAAATCCCAAAAATTAAAAAAGAAGTTGTTAGCATGGTGACTTCAATTCAGGAAAAATTAAAACAAAAAATATGGATTCAAATAAAAACCCCTGTTGACATTTGGGAAACTTGTATGGATTCAAAATTTGAACTTTTAAGTGCGATCGCAATGTCAATTCCAATCTATGACAAAGGACTTTTAAGCGGATTAAGAGTTTCGGAAATTCATAAATCAATGGTTTTGCAAAAATTTGAAAAATATGTTGTAAGCTATGTATTAGGAGGAAGTTTCGTGCGAGGTGACACCATCAAAGAATCAGACATAGATGTTTTTATTGTTATCAATGACACCGATGTGAAAAGAATGGCGCGAGTCGAACTTTTAGAAAGACTCAGAGGAATTATTTACAGTTATATTCCAGAAGCGTCAGCACTCGCAGGTGTGCCGAGCAACATGTTAAATGTTCAAGTTTATCTTCTTACTGACTTTTGGCAAAGTGTCAAAGATGCGAACCCAGTTATTTTCACTTTTATCCGTGATGGGGTTCCGATTTATGACCGAGGAACTTTCATGCCATGGAAAGCTCTCCTTAAGATGGGAAAGCTAAAACCTTCTCCAGAAGCAATTGATATGTTTATGTCAATGGGGGACAATAGTGTGAAACGTGTCAAGAAAGCGCTTCTGGATATAGTCCTTCACGATATTTACTGGAGTATTCTTACTCCAAGCCAGGCAATGGTAATGCTCTACGGCGAACCGCCCCCAACTACAAAAGACACTTACAAAGAAATGAAAAAAATATTTGTCGACAAGGAAAAAATGCTTGAGCTAAAATACATAAAAATTCTTGAGGAAATCACAATAAAATATTACAAAGGATTTGAACACGGAAAAGTAAAAGAAGTTACAGGAAGAGAAGTTGATAAATTGGTGAAAAACAGCGAGGATTATTTGAATCGACTGAAAGAATTGCGAAGTCAGATAGAAAAACAGACACAGAAAAAAACAATCCAGCAGGTTTACAAAGATGTTTTTGATTTGTTGAAATCAGTAACTAAAAAAACAAACCAAAAAGATATTCTTGCGATTTTTGAAAAAGATTTTGTCAAGAAAGGAATTTTTCCTCCTCAAAATGCAAGAGCAGTTAAAAAAGTCATTGAAGCTAAAGAGCTTTCAAAAAAAGGCAAACTCACTTTACACAAAGCTGATGAAGCAAGGAAAGCTTCAAGTTCTTTAATGAACAATTTAATTGACTACGCTCAAAGAAAAGACATAGCTTTTTTTGAAAGAGGAAAAATGATGATTAGACACGGCAAAAATCAAATCTCTGAGTTAATCAGCACAGGTAAGAAAGCTTTTTTGGTTCAGGGAAGTATAATAAAAGAAATTGCTGATAAAATAGAAATGTCGAGCATGGAAGAACTTTCAAAAGCACTCAAAGATGAGAAGAAAGATAAAAATATAAAGATTAATCCAAAAGTTTTCGAATTACTCAAAAAAGAATTCGGTGAATATGAATTGTTGATTTAAATAAATTCAACTAGTTCTGGCTTTATTAAGGAATCTGATATTTGATTGTGTGATTGTCAGTTGAGTCAATTTTGAACCATGCTTGCATCCCTGAGACAGAACTTCCCGAGGCTGGCGATGGTGCAAAGTAAAGATAGTCAACTAAAGTTTTATCTGTTTCAACGCTTCCAGTCCTTTCATTTTCAATCCAACGTTACCAGTCGGCGTTTCTGGTTCGTTTGGGTTAATACGAATTAAAACTCCGTTCTTGCCACGACTGACTAGAGATTCACTCTTGAACCGTACAGTTGGAACAGCCAGACCTTGATAAAACAGAATACGCGCGTATCATTTTAACTGAAATGTGATATTTAAACGACTGGTAAACTGGATCTATGGAAGTATAAGTAGGTAACGCATGTTGCGATGTTCTGTGGTTCAAATTACTCACTTTGACCCTAAGGGGTCATTCAAGGTCAAAGGTCAAGTTGAATTTGGAAAGG
>CAYQQA010000087.1:0-3566 GCA_964419805.1 Candidatus Woesearchaeota archaeon | reverse complement strand
TGGATTTTAAGTTCATTCAGATTATAAATCTTTGAATATATGCTCTTAAGAATAAAATAGGAAACGGCAGAACAATACTCAATCAATTAGCACAGAAAATTGTGCAAGCAAATATTTCAAAAGAGATTTTGTATTTCTTTAGAATTATAATTTATAGTTTAATGATTTATTTTGGAACTAAAGAAGTATATGAATTAAGTGCATACAAAGTGTTGAAATTTTTTAGACAAACATTTCTCTGTTTTTCCTCAAAATATTTATGCTTCAAATAAATAAAAATAACTCCCTTAATAAAGAAATCAAACCTCTCTTCATCAAATTTTAAAGAATATTATTCAGAATTATTAAATAAGAAATTTATTCAAATAATAAATCTATCTCACTAACTAAAAAAGGTTTGAAATTTTTAGAGAAATATAAAACACATAGAAATTTTATTGGTGAATTTGAATTATAAGTAAACTTTTATTTCCTTTTCTTATACTATTTCTAATAATCTAGGAGATATTCGATATTCTCCTCCTACAGATAATTTCATCTGTATTTTTTTATGATCGCGAGGTAATAAATCATACAAAAATATTTTAATGAACGTATGTTCTATTTTAATATGAAATTGTTCGATTTTCTTGGGAAATTCAGAAAGAAGAAAAAACCCAATAAATCTAAAATGGAAAAAATATCTTTTTCTGAGTTTGAGACTTGGATTGAGAACAATTTAAAGAAAATTGAAAAACAAGAAGAAGGTATATTTTTATTAATAAAGAAAAGAATAGAAACGCTTTCAGAAGAGATTAGAGAGAATATAAAATTAGCTGAAGACTTGGATTTGAATGCAAAAAAAGCAGAAGACAGACTTAAATCACTTACAGAAGAGGGAAGAAAAAAATATATTGAATCTCTTGAATATTTTTTAAATAATCTAAACTCCCTAAAAAAAGATCAGCTTGAAAAAACAATTTCTCAAATAGATAGACTTTTTTCCAACTTTAACAAAAAATCTCATTCTAGTTATGAAAGGGCTACAATTTTAATTGGAAAAGAAATGAGCAGTATAAAGAAAACATTGAAAGATTTTTCCAGTGAGATAATAAATATATTTAATAAAAACAAGGGCCTTACAGATTTTTCAAAAACGCTTTTCTTCATTAAATTAAAATTAAAGCAATTTGAAGAGAAAGGCAAATTAAAAGAAGAATGTGAAAAAAAAATTAATTTTTTGGATCTTGAAATAAAAAACAAAAAAAAGCAAAGTGAAGATTTAACTGAAGAAATAGAAAAAGTAAAAAAAAGTGAAGAATACCTTCAATTTCAGAATAAAAACGAGAAAATTAATATGCTCAAAAAGGAATTAGAGAAAGAGATTTTTGATTTGAGAAAGAATATTGATTTTAAGGCATTGGGTAATTTTTATCATATTTTTGAGGATAAGATGAATGTGATCAAAACTCATATAGAAAATTTTAATGCCAGTTTCCATGAAGATAATGGAAAAACAATTCTTGAACTTATTGAAGTAGCAAAACTTCCAAACAAAAACATTCTTGAAAAAATAAATAAAATTAATAATGGAAAAGAGAAAATTTTAAATCTTGAAAAAGAAATTGAAGAAGAAAAATTGCCAAAAAAATTAAATAAACTTTCTTCTAAAATTATTGAAACACTAGACGAATTAAAAAACCTGAAAAATAAAAGAATTAAAGAAGAGAAAAAACTCGAAACTTTCAAGGTAGAAAAAGATGAAATTTTAAATGAAATAAAAGAGAATGCTAAAAAAATAGATGTGTAGTTTTAAGATTTTCACATCATCCACAATCTTCTATTTATACGCTTTTTAATTCCAAGGTTATTTAGAATTCTTCCCAATTATCCCAAGAAGTTCTTCTTCATCTTTAGGCATACCAACTTTCTTCACTTTGCCATCAACAACTAAAGCAGGACTTACAATTATTCTAACAACCATTTCCAAACAGGTTTTACAATTATTTTTTTGCCTTCAATTTTAATTTTATCTTCTTGGTTATATGTTAAAATTAATCCTTCTTCAAGCTTTAACTCTTGCATAGCTTCTAATAATCCTTTAACTTCTCTTTCTTGATTTTCATCATTAAATTTATAGCAAACCTGAATAGCTTGAATAATCTTTTCTCTATCTTTTATTAAAAAATCGCATTCTCTCTTATTTTGAAAATAGAATATATCTTTGTATTTCTTTCTAAGATTAATGAAAACCATATTCTCAAACATTTTCCCTTTGTCTTCAGAAAAAGAAGCTGAATTTGCTTTAGATAACCCATTATCAATTGAATATATTTTTTTAGGATTTGCAATTTGCTTTTTTAATGAATAATCAAATTTAGGAAGGGTAAACAGGAGATAGCTATCTTCAAAATATGAAACAAAAGAGATTACTGTATTAGTGGACCCTAACTGAAAAATTTTTTTTAGTTTGTTATAAGAAAACTCTTTTCCAGAATTTGTTAAAAGATATATTGCTAACTCGTTTAAGGTCTTTAAATTTTTTATATTGTGCCTTAAACTTACATCTCTAGATAAAACATCTCTTAATAATTCATGTAATATTTCTGACTGCTCAATATTTAGGTATTCAGGAAACCCTCCCTTATTTAGATATTCTTCAAAGGATTTGATTCCTTCCTTGAGTTTTTTAGAAGACATAAATTCCTTATAAGAAAATGGAAAAAGCTCATAGTTCAAATGTCTTCCAGTAAGCCTTGTTCCTAATTCTCTGCTTAAAAGAGATGCATTTGAACCTGTGATGACTACAAACTTCTTATTATCTAATAAAGACCTCGTATAAAGTTCCCACTTTTCTACATTTTGAATCTCATCAAAGAAATAATAATCACATTTTCCAAATTCCTCTACAAACACCTCATCTAATCTTTCAAAATCTCTTAATTCAAAACTAACTACTTTTGGATCCTCAAAATTAAAATAATAGAATTTTTTATTTGTGTTCATTAATTGTTTTAGAAGTGTGCTTTTACCGCATCGTCTTATTCCAGAAATTACTATTGCAAAAGGAACTTCGACTTTTATTGATTGAAGTTTCTCTCTTGGAATACCCTTTAATCGAGTCTTTAAACTATCCTTTTGCATTAAAACAATCTTCCTTATCTATCATAAAAAGATGAGGGAATCAATGTTTTTAAAGGTTTTCATTTAAAATGAACACTATTTGTCATTGGTAATGAACATGTATTTCTATTGGAGATGAAAACTAGTTCGTTCACTAAAACTCTCTTAAAATCTTACTTCTCGCTCTTCCCAATTATCCCAAGAAGTTTTTCTTCACTTTCAGGCATTCCAACATTTGCAACTTCTCCGTCGATAACTAAAGCAGGACTTCCCATCACACCCAACTCAATCAATTCGCTAATATCCTTAGAATATTCGACATCTGCTTTAATTTTTCCATTCTTTTTCAAATCCAAAACCATCTCGTGAAGCTTTGCACACGTTGGGCAACCAGACCCAATTATTTTTATTTTAATTTTTTTAAACCTCTAAATTTAATTATTCTTATTAATGCAAAAATAACA
>CAYQQA010000086.1:0-3582 GCA_964419805.1 Candidatus Woesearchaeota archaeon | reverse complement strand
TCTCATCCAAAAAAGAATAAAAACATTCATGATTATAAATCTTAAATCCTTGTTTTATTGCAAAAGCTTCTAAGATTTCCCTCAAAGATTCGTAACATGTACTTATTTTTGTCGAGATTGTTATTTTATTAATTGGAATCAGATTATTTGTTTTCAATTTATTTTGGCTTGATTTCAATAAAGATATGATCAGCTTTTCATTTATTTTGGCCTTTTTCACAAGTTTTTTGTTGTAGCACTCTTTTAAATCCATTATTCTATTTCCCCTTGGACGATATAACTATTAAGAATATTGGCTTTAAGTTCTTTATTGTTGATGCCAGAGAGGGTTTTAAATGTAAATACTTGAATTTCTCTCCCAATTTTTCTCTCAAATTTTTTTATATAGACTTTCTTTTTATGTTTAGTAAAAATTGCCAAATCAACATCTGATTTTCGTTTTGCTTTTAAGTTTACCAGAGAACCAAATAATGTAATTGTAGGATAATAGAATTCTGAATTTAAATATTCTATAACTGGTTTTAATTTTTCTCTCCAATACATTCTGCTTAAATCTCTTAACACAAAATTTTCTCTGTCCGCCCGGAACAATAAATAACCTCTTTCGCCCCTTTTTTTTAACAGGCCTTGTTTTTCAAAATTTTTCAATAGCTTAGAAGCTGTTGGGGGGCTGATTTTTAAAATTCTTGAATATTTTCTAACTCCTAATTCAATATAATTATCTTCAATGAACGGTTTAAGGTTGTTAATTATCTCTAACATATGTAAATTATAATTAACAAGTGTTTATAAATTTTTACATTTGTCCAAAACAAGAATAAATTTATCTTATTAAGGGTTTTGGTTTAGAAGTCCCTAAAACTTAATCCCAAACCTTGCCAGAACATCTTCTTGCTTTTTATAATACTTCTTGATAATTTCCTTAACTTCATCAAATTTAATAATATTGTTTCTGTAAAGTTCGTAAATTAATCTCGTTCTTTTTTTGAATTCTGTCTGAAGCTCTTCAATTGTTAGCCCGTACCTTTTTCCAATTTTTTCAAAAATCTTGCTCGTTTTTTTGAAATAAAATTTATCATCAGTAGGATTCCATACGAAAGGAGTATTTGTCAAAGCAATTCCGTCCGGGGTTACATTAATTATCTCAACAATTTCTTTGAGCTTTCTTGTTTCTTGTTTTTGAACAATCGCGTGACTCATTACACAAACGCAGTCCAAAATGTTTAACAGCGTTGGTGAAAGTTCAATCGGCGGAGTTTCAAGTCTTTTGATAACCGTGTCAACAGAGTCTGCGTGAATAGTGCTGATAGAAGAATGCCCCGACGCCATTCCCTGAAAAAGCACGTAAGCCTCTTTTCCTCTAACCTCTCCAACAATAACATAGTCAGGATTTTGTCTGAAAGAACTTTTAAGCAAAACAAATAAATCAATCTCCTTTATTTTTCCAACACCGGTTGTTCCTCTAACAACACTCGGAAGCCAGTTCTCTTGAGGTATCTTCAGCTCCCTCGTATCTTCAATGCTAACTATTCTCGCCTCGGGCGGAATGAAAAACGAAATAGCGTTAAGAAGTGTAGTTTTTCCCGAAGACGTTCCCCCCGTAATTAAAATATTCATTTTATATTCTACAAGAATCCACAAGTAAGCAAGCATTTCAGGACTTAAAGTGTTCATCGACAAAAGTTTCGACGGCGTCCACGGAGTTTTTGTAAACTTTCTTATCGTAAATGTCGGCCCCTTACTGCTTATATCTTTGGTGTAAGTTGCGTTAACCCTGCTTCCATCGGGCAAACTCCCGTCCAAAATCGGATCCGCATAAGAAACATACTTCCCGCATCTCTGCGCCAACTTCTCAATAAAACTCGTTACCTTTTCGATATCTCTGAAAAGAATATTTGTCCTAATATTTCTGTAATATCTGTGCACTATATAAACATGGTTGTCAACCCCGTTGCATTCAATATCCTCCACAAAAAAATCTCTAAGAAGCGGATCAATCTCGTTGAATCCTATAAAATCCCTTACAAGATAATAATAAATTTTTGCATAAGTATCGTAGGACATTATAATTCCAAGCTCTATCGCAAGAAGCTTAAATCTTTTATCAATATAATCCAAGAGTTTCTCAAGGTCTTCGCCGACAATTGCGTCAAACTCAATCAAATTTTCCATGGCAGAAATTATCTGATCTTTATAATCTTTTTCTGTTTTGTTCAACGGAGGTTCCTCAATTTCATAAACTATCTCAAATATCTTTTTATCCCAAAAAATATGGACATAAGCATAAGGCTCAATTAAACAATATCTCAAATCGATTTTTGTTTTATCTCTGATCTTTTTAAGCGGTGGAATTTTCGGATTAAAATTTATCTTTGGCCGAGGATAATTCTCTATTTTTGGCAATTCTTTTTTTTGTTCCATTATACAATTTCAAAGTTAATCTGGGTTTTACCAGACACAATACCTTTGTTTGAAATAATTAACTCGTACGGCGTCGGTGACTTCCCGATTTTTCTTCCTTCTTCACCTCCATCATAAGTTATATTATAATCGCTATAATTACTTATTAATTTTACTGTATTTGTATTTCCCGTTTTTCTTGTTGTTGCCACAATATTTCCAATTTCTACAAAAGGTCCGAACTCTCCGTTGTCCCCCGGTTCTGTGTATGTGTATCTTCCCTGCATTTCAAATTCAAGAGTGTCATCAGAAGCGCTGATATTCAAACTTCCTTTTTTAATTCCAACATTAACCTTCCTCTGGTTTCCTGCACCTCTTTGGGTAATATCAAGCACAATCACGTTTATATCTTCCAGCATTTGACTGCTTTGTTCCAGAATCGATTTGTCTTGAAGCTCTTCTACTTTCGGTCGCGCAAAACTCAAAAAAAGCCCAATAATTGTCAAAGCTATCAAAGTGTAAATCACAGTCTCAACCCAAACCTGACCTCGGTTATGAAATCCCTCTCTAAAAAAATCAACCTCTTTCATAAATTAATTAATTGATTTTAGTTTTTAATTCTTTCCTTGGATGAATTTTTAATTTTCTTTTTTTAGGTTTTTGTGTTAATAGTTTTTAAAAGTTCAAATAATAGTTCTCCCTCATTTCAATAACATAATCTCAAAAAGTTCAGGGTTTTCGAACTTATCAAAAACCAATTTTCCGAGCAAGTTCGACGCATACATTACAATTAATCCAGTAAAACCAGTCTAATCATCATAATATCTCAAAGGTTTTTACATTATTTTTATTTTCCAAATTTTCATCTTCTCACCCCAACAAAATAATCCCATCATCTTTTCTTCAAGTAAAAGTTTTCCCTCCGCTCAATCTAATGCTCAATAGTTAATCCAGTAAAATCATTTCATAAAATATTTCTCCCCCCGGTTTTTGTATTAACAACTTATTAATCTGGGAGCGAACGCGAGCACATTTTTTTAACCCATTAGAAGTTTTTTCCAAAATCCAATTTTTCTAAAAACCCGCAGGAGGTTTTTAACAGTAATAAATCTCCCTCAAAGAATCAGCAACACTGCACTGGCTTTCACCGATTTTTGGAGAAACTTCAATTTGACCAGGCTT
>CAYQQA010000085.1:0-3614 GCA_964419805.1 Candidatus Woesearchaeota archaeon | reverse complement strand
GCGCGTCTCAAGGTTTGATTTTTCCAAAAACTTCCTCAAGAGCAATCACAACCCCTGCAGGAACTGTTGATGCAATGGAAGTTCTTTCTCAAGTCGAATTTTCTCCGAAAGAAATAAAAAAAATTGTCAAAAAAACGAATGCATGCATTGTTTGGGGAGGAAGTTTAGGGATGGTGCCGGCCGACACAAAAATACTTCAGGTTGAAAAACTTCTGAACATAGATCCAGAGGCCCAGCTTTTAGCATCAATAATGTCAAAAAAATTATCTATCGGAAGCAAATTCATTGTGATAGATATCCCTTACGGGAAAACAGCAAAAGTAAAAAAAACAAAAGCTTTGAGATTAAAAAGAAAATTTGAAAAATTAGCCAAACATTTTAATAAAAAAATTATTTGTATTCTGACTCACAACACTGGCCCTATAGGAAGAGGAATTGGTCCCTCCTTGGAAATGAGAGATGTCTTAAAAGTTCTAAAAAGAGAAGATTCTTGTTACAAATTAGAAAAAAAATCCCTCTTACTTGCCGGTGCAATTTTAGAAATGGTTGACAAAGCTACAAAAGGCAAAGGTTTGGCAAAAGCAAAAGAAATACTTGATTCTGGAAAGGCGTTTTCGAAATTTGTTGAAATTATCAAGGCTCAAAACGGGGAATTGAAAAAATTTCCTTTTTCAAATTTTAAAAAAACAATTATATCTAGAAAAAATGGAAAAATAAGAGAAATTGATAATAAAAAAATCAATGAGCTTGCAAGAATTGCAGGATGTCCTGCCGACAAATTTTCAGGGGTTTATATTCATTGTCAAGTTGGGGAAAAAGCTGAAAAAGGAAAACCACTACTAACAGTTTATACAGAATCTAAACCGAGATTAAAAAGTGCCGCCAATTTTTTCCATAAAAACAACCCTTTCGTTTTTGAGTAGCTAACTTTTTAAACCCAAGGCAGTTAATTTAACCATGGTGTCTGGAAGGAAATTAAAGTTAGTTGACTATTTCAAGAAAAATTTAAAAAAAGGTTATCCCGAAGAGTCACTTAGATGGGCTTTGATAAACCAGGGCTTCTCCAAATTCTTGGTTGATGAAGCTCTACGCGATGCAAAAAAAGAACTTGCTGCAAAAGCCCCTGTTTTAAAAGAAAAACCAGTAATAACATACGAAATTTATGATAAAGACAACAAATTAATTGATATAAAAAAACCTTGGTGGAAAAGATTTATGAAAAAGTGAAAACGCCGCCACCAGGAATCGAACCTGGATGTCCAAAGGACCCTGGGCTCAAACCAGGTGCAATAACCATTCTGCGCATGGCGGCATAAATTAAATATAGGTTTCTTGGTTTTAAAGGTTATGATTGAATCTCAACACCACAATGCTTTTAAATAAACCTGCACAAAGTTCATTATGAAAACTTCAAAAACCATACTCTTGACTTTATTTATCTTTGCAATTTTACTTTCACCAAATGTTTCTTCGGCTTCATTGGATCAAAAAACTATTGGCTACAAAAATGCTCCAGTCACTATTGAAATGTTCGCCGACTTTGAATGCCCATACTGTGCTAGTTGGCATGATGAAACTTATCCTTTAATCAAAGAAAATTATATCTTTTCTGACAAAGCCCAGGTCAAACTTGTTGTAAAACACTTTCCCTGGCAGTTCCATGAGCATGCAAACGACGCAGCACTAGCAGCAGAGTGTGCGGCAGAGCAAAACAAATTTTTTGAATATACTGACATTTTGTATTCGCACCAGAAATATCTCGAACATTCAGATCTTGAAGACCACGCTAAGAAAATAGGATTAGACATAGCTGAATTTAACGAGTGCAGAAACAGCCCAGAAGCACAAAGATTAATAGAAAGAAATATTGCAGAGGGCGAAGATAAAGGAGTTCACGGAACGCCGTCTTTTTTTATCAATGGAGAATTAATTTCCGGATCTTATCCTTATGAAACTTTTGAAAAAACCATTGAAGGTGCTTTGGAAAATTTAGAAGATTATGGTTACATTGATGAGGAGGCCAAGGTGACACTAATCGAAAACTCCAGGCAAAATTCTGAATTAGATATGGAGATTGGTGAACAAGCAAATTTCAATAATCCAGATAAAGAAGACATAGAAAGAATTAACCAAAGGTTGGACAACCTTGAACAAGAATTAAAGGAAACAAAAAATCTCTTAGAAAAACTTCTGGATTTTTTTAACAATGTTTTCTAATTTTTCAATTTCTCAAAAAATTCAATGACTCTTAAATCTGGGCTCCAAACCTCGACTTCATCTTTTTCAAACCTTAATCCCCTATAAACTTTTTGAAGTATTTCTCTCCGTGCTTTATCTTTATAAAATTCCCAATAATTTTCTGGTCTCGTTTTCATTAAAGCCTTCCAGAATGGATTTTTTATGTCGGGATTAGGGTATCTTGTAAAAATAATGCTTCTACATTCGTCGCCGGGAAAGTCCATACCTCTCGCAACTTTTGTCGAAAATAAAACATTTATTTCTCCTTTTTTAAATTTAGCCACCTCATTATTTTTTTTATCGTTCATTTGTGCTGTTTTTATTTTTTCTCTGCTTTTAAGATTGACCAATTTGTTTTCTTTTATTTCGATTTCCGTAGGTAAATCCATAAATGCATTAATATGCACTAACGTCGGTTTTTCAGCCAACTCCACACATTTATCCAACGCTTTCAGATAATCCTCTCTTGTTAATTTTCCATTAACAAAATTTGAATATTTGCAATCTGCCTCAAAACCTGTTTTTTTTATTTTTATAATTCCTTGATTTTTTGTTTCAGCCTCAACCTTTTTGTAACCCTCAAGCCCAAAAACATTTTTTAAAATTTCATCAGAATGAAGTGTTCCGGACATTAAAACAATAACTTTATTTTTGTCCAAAATATTTTTAAATCTTTTTGCAAGATTCACAGTAATGAAATTAAAAATTAAATTTTTTTCATCCTCTCTAATCGAAACAAAAGTTTCGTCCATTAAACCTTTAAAGGTTTTTGCCACTTCTTCAACATGAAACAGATAACTCTCATCATCAGCTTCTTTAAAAATTTCAGGATTTTTTAAAATTATTCTAAACACATCATAAATTCCTGTTTTTTTAATTTCAGTTATTTCCCTCCCAAAATTTGATTTCCAGTTTTTTCTTGTGTGCTTAATTATTTCAAAAATTTCTTTTATTTCATCATCAAATTCTTCTTTAAATTTTACAAATTTTATCAAGGAGTTCTGCAATCTGTCAAGATTTATTTTTTTTTGTTCTGAAAAGCTGTCAAGAAACTCGTCGCATTCATCAATAATTTCAACTTCTGTTAACGGTTTTCGGTCCATTACTGTTTCAAGTTTGTATTTTAAAGAATTGAAAACAATTACATCAGCGTCGATAAAATAGTTAAATTGTTCGTAAAAAGGACAACCTTTTTTTCTTTCATAAAAAATAAATTCTTTCCCTCCGAGACCCATATATTTTTGTTTTTTTGCTTTTTTAAAAACAGGCCCTTTCATTTCAAATCGCGCATCAAAAACAGGAGACCAATAGGGGCAAACGCTTGCAACAGATACTCTTTTCACATCTTGGATACTTTTGAGTTTTTTCCTGTCTAT
>CAYQQA010000084.1:0-3616 GCA_964419805.1 Candidatus Woesearchaeota archaeon | reverse complement strand
AGATTATATATTCTCCTTCTTTATAAGTATAGTAGTAGTAAAAATATATTTTTTAAATATTCTAAAACAAACTTCTAAATTGTTAGTTAAAAACAATTATCTTTAAATACTGTCTACTACTTTGGTTTCATAAGTTTTATATATTAGTTTATTAAATTATTTTTACAAAAATGAGAAATGGAAAAAAAGTTGCTTTTATAACGGGCATAGGGGGTCAGGATGGTTCTTATCTTGCTGAATTTTTATTGTCAAAAGGATATTTAGTTAGAGGTATAACAAGAAGGGCAAGTCTTCCGAACCAAACACGAATAGATCATCTTGATATTTATGGGCCTTCTGCCGATTCTCCCTATTACACTATTTATGGAGACTTGTCGGACTCTCCGAGCATAAGAAATGCGTTGGAAGAATTTAAACCAGATGAAATTTATAATTTGGGTGCACAAAGCCATGTTGGAATAAGTTTTCAAAATCCTGAGTCAACAATTAATTTTAATTTGTTTGGAGCTTTAAGGTTGCTAGAAGCAATAAAAGATATGAATCTTAATTGTAAATTTTATCAAGCTTCTTCAAGTGAAATGTTTGGGATTTCTCCCCCTCCTCAAAATGAATCAACCTCGATGCTTCCTCAAAGCCCCTATGGAATTTCTAAACTCGCAGCTTTTCATCTTACAAAATTATACCGGAATGCTCATGGGCTTTTTGCATCAAATGGAATTTTGTTCAATCATGAATCTCCGAGGAGAGGCTGGAATTTTGTCACAAAAAAAATAACAAGAGAAATTTCCAAAATCCTTGTTGGCGAAAAAAAGAAAATTATTTTAGGAAATTTAGATGCGAAAAGAGATTGGGGATTTTCGAAAGAATACGTTGAAGCCATGTGGAAAATTCTCCAATACGAAAGGCCTGATGATTTTGTAATTGCAACAAATGAAACTCATACAGTAAAAGATTTTCTCAGAGAAGCATTCAATCTTTTTGATTTAAACTTCGAGGATTTTTTAGAAATAAATGACAGATACAAAAGACCTGCAGAAGTTCCCACCCTATTGGGTGATTATTCAAAAGCAAAAAGAATTCTTAACTGGGAACCAAAAACCAAATTCAAAGAACTTGTTAAAATGATGGTGTTGGATGACTTGAAACAAAAATTAAAAGAAAAAGGAATTGTTTCTATGAACGGGCTTGAAGAATCTGATGACTTTTATCTTGAAAAAGGAATTGATTTAGCAAGAAAAATTAAAAATGGGAAACTTAATTTATAAATAAAATGTTTGTAATAAAAAAATACTGGCTCAGGAAAATTCTAAAACCTTTAGGATTTAAGTTGATACAATTTGAACTTAGGTCCTTTGATCGATTTTTAAAAAACACTAAGAAAAAAGATTTAATTGGGGTGGAGATAGGAGTTCATGATGGTGAGTATGCAATTGATTTATTGGAGGAATTGCCGATAAAAAAACTTTATCTTATTGACCCATATATTTCTTATAATGATTATGATGAAAGCGTTGGAAACCCTAGAAAAACCACAAAAGCCTTAACCGAAAGAATGAAGGTTGCGCAAAAAATAACCAAAAAATTTGGAACCAAAGTAGTGTTTATTAGAAAATTTTCAGAAGATGCAGTAAAACATTTTAAAGACAATTCTTTGGATTTTGTGTATATTGATGGAAATCACCAGTATGAGTTTGTCAAAAAAGACGTTGAATCGTATTACCCCAAGGTTAAAAAAGAGGGGTACATTGGAGGAGATGATTATACCTCAAGTCCAGAAACAGAAATGGAGAATTTTGGAGTTGCGAAAGCAGTCGACGAATTTTTCAAAAAATTAAAGAAAAAAGTGCATTTTTACGAAAGAGACTGGCTTGTCCTAAAGTGATTTAAAATGGAAAAAATATATTCCAAAATAAACCCAAATATACTATTGCACATCATCAATAGAAAAAAAGATATCAGGTCTGAAAGAAAGGATTTGAGCCCAGAAAATGAATCTTTACAAGTAGCTTGTTACTTGGCCCCAAAGGGCAAAAAACTAACTCCTCATAAACACATAGAACAAATAAGAACCCCTGGAACAGCCCAAGAATCTTGGTTAATCCTTAATGGGAAAATAAAAATCACTCTTTATGATTTTGACGAAGGAATTATTCAGGAAACCATTTTAAATCAAGGAGATTGCTTAATTACATTTAGGGGAGGCCATGATTATTTTGTTCTTGAAGAAGATACCCTCATTTATGAACACAAAACAGGACCTTATCTAGGGGAAGGTAGGGATAAGGTAGCAATAAAAAAATGGGATTGAATCACTCAATTAAAAATGAAAGAAAATTATTGGATGACTGACGAAGAGTACAATTTAGTTACTTCAAAATCTGTAGTTCCTTGCACGGATTTGGTTGTTTTAAGAAGAAAAAAAAATGTATTAGAAGTTCTTTTAATCAAGAGAAAAATTGAACCTGGAATTGGGGGTTGGTGCATCATAGGTGGAAGACAATTCAAAGGAGAAACTCTTCAGCAAGCAATTGATAGGCAAGCTTCTGAACTTGGAATTGAAGTAAAAGTGATATCTCCCTTTTCTTCAAATGTTCCAACATACATTAATGATAATCCGAATCAAGACCCAACAAAACATCCCGATTCAATAACTTATCCTGTAAAAATAATCTCTGGAAAAGTAAAAGATAGAGGGAAGGAATACTGTGAATACAGATGGGTTCCTGTTGATCCTACAGAGAAAATTCCTAAACTAAACTATGGTCACAGAACTCAGTTATTAGAAACAATTAAACAATTAAAAAAATTTAACTCTTTAAATGAAATATAAAAATATAATTCTTACTGGAGGGTCTGGAAAACTTGGAAAAGCAATCCTGACATCAGGAATCCTTCCAGGAATTTTAAGCCCTACCCATAGGGAACTTGACATAACTGGTACGACTTCTCTTAGGAATTACTTTATTGGAAAATCTATTGATGCAGTGATCCATTGCGCAGCTTTTACTTCTATGCCCGAGTGTGAAAAATATCCTGAAAAAGCAATTACCACAAATGTTGTGGGAACCACCAATCTTGTTAATGAAGTTTTAAAAAAACAAACTCAAGAAAGAGATATAAGATTCTTACACCTCTCCACTGACGCCGTATATTCGAGAGACAATGGCAATTATTCTGAAACATCTCCAACAATTCCAAATAGTGTGTATGGTTGGTCAAAACTTGGGGCAGAATGTGCAGTAAACGCTCTAAAAAAAAATTATTGCATCCTAAGAACAAGTTTTTTTGATCCCTTAAAACTAAATTTTCCAAATGCTCCTGATGATGTTTACACTTCGAAAATAGCTATAGATGAACTTGTTAAAGCAATAAAACTTCTTCTAGAATCAGATTTTAAAGGAACAATAAATGTTGGCAATAACAGAGTTTCAAATTATGAACTTTTCAAAAAATACATTCCAAATTTACGGCCGTGCAAGTTAGAAGACATAAAAAATTCTCTTCCTTTTCCACTTCCAAAAGATTCCTCAATGGATGTTTCTTTGTGGGAGAGAATAAAGTCTAAGCAAAATTTTTAGAACCGCGCAAGAACCCTCACCACTAAAGTGGTGAGATG
>CAYQQA010000083.1:0-3675 GCA_964419805.1 Candidatus Woesearchaeota archaeon | reverse complement strand
GGAAAACATTCCTGGGTCGCGGTATTTCAGGATGGTGTGCTACAACGGTGAAGTAACCGTGGAACCGTGTGCAGATTATAGGCAAGAAGTTTGCGTTGAAGGAGAGGTAAGTGGTTTCTCAACAGCTGCGTGCAGAGTTAACAGATGGGAGGGTTGCATTGCACAGGACAACAAACGTGATTGCGAAAACGACGAGAAAAGAGATTGTAAGTGGACATTTAGCGGAGAGTATGCATTTTTAGACAATGGAGACGATGAAATTGATAAAGTTTTGAGTTGCGTGCCGAAATACGCGCCTGGCTTTGATTTTTGGAACAGCGAAACAGACGCGATTGAACTCTGCTCTTATGCCAGTAGTGCGTGCGTTGTGAAATATTCGGCAAGTGTTTTTGAAGGTTTATCAAGAAGTGAAGAAGATTGCGTTGAAAACTGCCATTGTCTTTACGGAAGCTGGATTGAAGACAAACAAAACATGTGTTTGGATTTAGGAGACTGCGGGGTGAAAGTCAATTACGTCGACGGTGAAGGCTATAACAACTGGGAGGAAAGTTTGACGAGAAGTGATATTAGTTAAAATGAAAAAGAGATTTTATTCAACAACTCAGATTTTAATTTTAATAATTGGAATTTTCGCAATTGCTTATGCTTTAGGGGGTGAAGTAGGAGTTGTGAGTGGGAATGGTGATGAAGGTTATGACGGAGTGGGAAGTGATATGCCAAATATTGCGCCAGGAGTATACAAAATAATTTACAAAAAAGGCTTTGGACTTTACATCCAAGGAGGAATGATTACACAAAAAACAAAAATAACTAATGAGTATTTGAAAAATTACCTTGAATCAAAGAATATCATTAATAGTAATAACATAGAAAAAAGTGATTGGTATCCTCGGGGAAGTGAGTTACAATTAGATATAAATCAGGAACAAGGGAAAATGCTGACAAAATATTTTGAAAAACATAGTTTAGAAGTTCTTAATACGGAAGCTAGTGTTTTGGCTGAAAGGGCCAGTAATTTAGCTGAAGAATCAAAGGTTTTGGATAGAATTCAAAATACATATATCAATGATGACACTAAGTTAGAAAACAGAATACTTGGAGTTGAGTCACAGGAAATTTTAAAATCCCCTTCTACAACTGAACTTCCGGTTTATGGAGGGGTAACAGGGGGTTTTGGAGCAAACAATGTTTTTGGAGAATTAGAAAAAAATCAATTTGAATATCAAGGCGATACTTACTCTAACAGCGGAGAAATTTTATTTAAACGAAACTCGAACGGATGGAAGCAGATTTCTGAATTGCCAGAGGTAGAGATTCCTCAAGCTGATTTTACAGATGAAAACATAAATTCGGAGTTAGGAGTTTCTGCATCATCAAGAATAACCGAAAGGAATCGTTATTTAGAAGCGAATAAAAGACTTAAAGATGGAAAATCCTATGGAGATTATAATGGAAAAGAATGGGTGAAAAATGAGGACGGACAATGGATTGAGTATAAGGTTTCCATTAGTAGCAAACTTTTAGACACTGGATGGATCTTAGTTAAAAACGCGGGTTATGCTGCGGGAATTTACGGTTTGACAAGGTGGGTTACTGGTTTGGCTGGAGGAAATGAAGAACTTGTTGATTCACTTTCTTTGTCGCTTGCAGGAGGATTTTTTGCTGGCAAGACTGCTTTGGACTTGTTTGGGAGTGAAGGGGGAATCTGGGCAGAATGGCTTGGGCCTTGGGCAGGTGTTGGAATTGGACTGGGAGTTAGTATTGGAATTTTTTTGTTAACTTACAAAAAAACAGATCAAGAAGTTGTGATTTTTGAATGCATGCCATGGGACGCGAACACTGGCGGAGAGAACTGCGAGCTCTGCAACAAACAAGGAATGCTTCCGTGCAGTGAATACCAATGCAGAAGTTTAGGACAGAGTTGTGAACTAATAAACAAAGGCACGACTGAAGAAAGATGCGCATGGGTTAACAGGAACGACATAGAGGCTCCGATAATAAAACCGGATTCAAATGTCTTAGACGCCGGACACAAATACGTGCCGGATAATTCAATAAGCCCGCCTGACAGAGGGGTTGAGATTGTTTCACAAGAAAAATGTTTGGAGGCTTTTGATCCTTTCAGTTTTGGGATTGGTTTAAACGAACCAGCGAAATGCAAATTTGATGACGTGAGAAGAGATAGTTTTGATGAAATGAGATTCTTTTTCAGCAACGGAATTTCAAGATATAATCATTCGCGAATAATCAGTCAGCCGAGTTTTGAATCGTTGGAAGCAGAAAACATAACTTTGGAAAACGGCGGGAACTTTGAAATTTTCGTAAGATGCCAAGACTCGAATAAAAACACAAACACTGCGAATTTTGTTTTCAAATACTGCGTCGACGACGGACCGGATGCAACACCTCCGCGGATAATCGGCACAAATCTTTTCCCTGACGAAGACGGTGTTTTCCCTGTTGCTTATAATCAAAGTTCGATAGGCTTAGAACTTTACACAAACGAGCCGGCAGAATGCAGATGGACGCGAGGCACTGACAAAGGTTTCGGCACAATGGAAGGAACAATGGAATGTGACAAGAACGTTTTTGAAATGAACGCGCAGATGCTTTACAAATGTTCGACTGAATTGAGTGGTTTTGAGAAAATCAAAGAAAACAAATTCTTTTTCAGATGCAAAGATAAGCCATTGGCGAGCGAGGGAAGAAATGTTAATAGAGAGGGTTTTCCGTTGACGATTTTGAGCACGAGACCGTTGTTGATTGATGAAGTCGGACCGAGCGGTGTTGTTAAAGGTGCGTCGGAAACAGTCGAGGTGGTCTTGACAGCAGAAACTTCAGCAGGTTATGACAGAGGTTTTGCAACTTGCTATTACAGTGAGTCGTGTTGGAAAGAAGGAGGGAGCAAAGATTTTTACGAAAAATTCTATTACGAAGGAGAAGAAGAGGTTGCTTACAGCCATGAACAAAAAGATTTGAGAGTTACAGAAGGATTTTATGAATGCTCTATAAAATGTGTTGACTTAGCCGGGAACTCCGACACGAAAGAAACTAATTACACAATTGAGACGGACACAGAATCTCCGAGAATAGTGAGGGCTTACCATGACGAAAGTTACTTGCGATTGACAACTAACGAGAATGCAGAGTGCGTTTACGGAATAAAAGAATGCAGTTATGAATTTGTAGATGCGAACAAAGTGAGAACGATTAACGGGATTGAACATTTCCTTGATTGGGATAGTGAAAAAACTTATTACGTGAAATGCAAAGATGATTTTGGAAATGAGCCGTTCCCTGATGAGTGCAGTATTGTTGTGAGTCCTTCGGAGGATTGAAGAAAAAACCGTGGAAAAAATGCGCTCGCAAAACTCGCGATTTGGAAAGTTATTAATTGGTGAAAAATATTTAGAGGGAAAAAATTGGCTCGCATTCGCTCACTCGGTTTGGGAAATTTGTTAAGTTTGAAAACCTTGAACACGAGGAAGTAACTATTATTGAGATGTTGAGAAACTATTAATTAGAATTTAGAAATAAATGAAAGATTGTCAAAAATTGATTTTACTAGGTTAAAAATTATATTAAATTAAGCTTTGCTCACAATTTTGGTTTTTGAAAAATTGTTAATTAATGGAAACCTCGAACATTGGGTGAACCTTTTATTTGGATGAGGAG
>CAYQQA010000082.1:0-3745 GCA_964419805.1 Candidatus Woesearchaeota archaeon | reverse complement strand
ATTTTCACAGAAAGAGAATATAATGGAGTGGTAAAAGGATACCTTCTCTCAACAATCATGTCTAACCAACGAGTTTTTTCCCCGCCCTCAAATAAAATTAATCCCGAGGATTTTGAAAACCAAACAAAATTCATAGGAGTCATTAAAAAAACTCATCCTCATATAGAAGAAGAGAACACTTTGTATGAAATAGTCAACCCAGAAGTAAAACTCATAGCAAGCTCAAGAGATAGCCCTAAAATTTTCGAAACAAATGTGAATCTAGTTGAAAAACTAATTGAAGAAAAAAATAGTCCTCTGTGGCGGTGGAATAACTGCGTTGAATGATCCTCAAAACATTTTTATATTCGTCTTTTTTTAATTTATAAAAGAGATGGAACCTATATTTATTCAGCTAGGAATAATAATTGCAGTTGTCTTCGCAGTTTCACTCTTAATGAGAATTCTCAAACAGCCTTTAATAATTGGATATATTCTTTCAGGAATCATCGTCGGACCTTTGGTATTAAATATTATTTCAGAAGGTCCTACTTGGAGTGTTTTTGCAGAGTTAGGTGTGGCATTTCTTCTTTTTATTGTAGGTCTTCATCTATCTCCGAAGGTAGTTAAACAAGTCGGAAAAATTTCGCTGATTACAGGACTAGGCCAGATTATCTTCACCTCCATAATCGGTTATTTTATTGCATCAGCTTTTGGATTTTCAATAATCACTTCAATTTACATCGCAATTGCTTTGACTTTTTCATCCACAATTATCATAATGAAACTTCTTCTGGACAAAGGAGACCTAGGAAGTTTATATGGAAAAATATCTGTGGGATTTTTACTTGTTCAAGACGTGATTGCAATTTTTATTCTAATGGTTGTCTCATCTTTTTCAACGGGCGAAAATATTCTGCATGCTGTCTGGGAGACTTTAATCAAAGGAGTTATCATTCTCGCAGTTTTAGTTCCTATAGGGGTATACGTTTTGCCAAAACTTGAAAAGTTCTTCGCAAGATCTCAGGAATTTCTTTTTATATTTTCAATTGCATGGGGGCTTGGGCTCGCATCGTTGTTTTTTTATGCAGGGCTTTCAATAGAAGTCGGTGCCTTAATAGCAGGAGTCATTCTTTCTATGTCTCCATACAGCACAGAAATCAGCGCAAAAATGAGACCTTTACGTGACTTTTTTATAATTTCCTTTTTTATTTTGCTTGGGTCTCAAATGGTGGTGGCAGGATTAGGAGCTCTTTTAATTCCTGCAATTGTATTTTCTTTATTTGTACTAATAGGAAATCCTTTAATTGTGATGGCGTTAATGGGCTTTTTCAGATACACAAAAAGAACCGGTTTTCTCTGTGGTTTGACAGTTGCGCAAATAAGTGAATTTTCTCTTATCTTGGTTGTACTTGGAAACAAAGTAGGCCATTTGTCCTCGGAGATTTTATCATTTATAACAATAATTGGACTGATAACAATAGTTGGATCGACATATATGATTTTATACTCGGAAAAGATATATCCAAAAATTTCAAAATATATTTCATTCTTTGAAAGAAAAAAAGTAAAAAAAGAAAAAGTTTTAGGAAAAGATTTTGATGCAGTTTTGTTTGGTTACAACAGAATTGGGTTTGGCATTTTAAATTCATTCAAAAAAATAAGCAAAAATTACGCAGTAATTGATTTTAATCCCGATGTCATTGCAACCCTCAATAAATTCAAAATCCCTGCAATTTACGGAGATGTCTACGACAGAGATTTTTTGGAAGAGCTCACCCTCAAAAAAATAAAACTTGCTGTTTCAACAATTCCTGACTTTGAAACAAACTCGTTATTTATAGAATCTATAAGGTCCTGCAATAAAGATGCGATTATCGTCGCAAGAGCCCACCAAATAAAAGAAGCACTTGACCTTTACGCTAAGGGCGCGGATTATGTTTTAACGCCACACTTCCTCGGAGGAGAATATATTTCAAAGATGATTAAAAATTTAAAAATCAGCAAAAGCGGTTATAAAAAAGAACGTGAAAAACATGTGGAAGATCTGAAGAAAAGAAAAAATCTAGGTCATGAGCATCCTGATATCGAGAGGAATTAGGTTTAAAAAACTTTTTTGTTTTAGATTTTATGAATTTAAAGGATATAGAGTTCGTTTTTGATGTGCATAAAAATTATTGTCTTAAAAAGCATCAATCTTCTTCTTCTTCACCTTCCGTCGGATCAACATCTTTGAGGTTTGCGAGCGAGAGAAGAAATTCCAAAATCCTCAATATAAACTCGAGGAAAATTATGAATAATAAATAAATTATTATGTCATTGAAAAACGTGCTGATTTGAGAGATTTGACTTAGGATTCTTTCGAAGTTGAAAAAGTCTATTTTTGTCATTGATACAGCGAGGAGAGATAAAGGAATGAGTTTCGAAATTTCCTTCGCGAGTGTTTGGCCGTAATGTGGCATGTATGAGATTAATCTTATCGCGCCGACGATCGTTGCTGAAGCTATAAGAATACTTTTGACTTCGAGGTTTTCTGTCAGGAAGATTAAAAAAAATGAGAACACGCCAAACCACAAAAAAACCAAAATTGGAAGAATTAACAAGTACTCAGTTAAGTAAAGAACTCCGGCTATCAGTTTCGAGAAAAGCGGGTGTTCCGATTTGTTGTACTGACTCAGGTTTAAATTAATAATATTTTTTCTCGCGATAAATCTGTAAAATTTCCATATAAAAATTGCGTAAATGAAAATTAAAATTATTAAGAAAAATAAATTAAGAACTTGCTGAAGCCACGACGGCAGAGAACCTAATAGCGAATGGTATGACGAAAGAATTCCTGTGCTCACCTCTTGAATAAAACCCATGTTATTTAGAAGTAAATTATGTTTTTAAAGATTTTTGAATGATAATATTCTCTGATAAAATATATTTTCTTAAATTCTCAATATTTCTAAAATATTTTAACTTTGTAGGCTACTTTGCCTTACCCCTACAAAATAGAAACATTTAAACATATGTGGGGGTATAATTTAATAGGGTTAGTGTAAAATATAAGACAATAAATGGGAAAAAATACCTCTATGCAGAACATTCTTTTAGGTTACCTAATGGAAAAAATAAGGAAATTATCAAAATTAATTAAGAAACAAGAAGATAAGGATAAAAAAGAAGTCAAAGAATATTTCTTAAAAAAGTAAACAGAAGAATATCAAAAATACTCTCTTAAAGCCTATAAAAAAGATCATGTTTTTACAGAAGAACAAATTAAAAAATTAGAGGATCAAAAAATAATTAAGAAATATACGGCAAATATCAATTATTCAAAAATAGGATTTAGCAGACATTCATTATATCTGGACTTGAAAGGAATTGATGCTAAAGAAATTGGAAGTTATCTTAAACAAGTTACCGAACTCAATGAAGTTGGATGTTGCTATATGCTTCATGAAGTAAGCCAGTGGAAAGTTTATGTTTCTGTATGGACAAAAACAATAGAAAGATATGATGAAATTCAGACTAAAATTATAAAAAAATTTAAAAAACACGTAATAAATTATCTTTCTTTTCAAAGTGTTAAATCTCATACTTTTTTTTCAAGAAGACTAAATGAAAATAAAAAAGCACAAGTGGACGTTAAAGGGCGTGTTGAGCAAGTAGAAATTAAAGATTTCGATTGGAAGATAATCCATAAACTAAAACAAGATTCAAGAAAAACTTCTTTACAACTATCTCAAGAACTTAAAACAAGTATTAACACAATTACTAG
>CAYQQA010000081.1:0-3754 GCA_964419805.1 Candidatus Woesearchaeota archaeon | reverse complement strand
AACGCAGGGAAACCGTCTGTAATAAGATTTATCCAAAGAAGCTGGACTGGAAGAAGTATTGGGGTGTCCAGGGTAAGAAACAAAGTCCCGAAAAAAATAACCGCCACTTCTGCAAAATTGCTTGTAAGAAGATAATTAATAAACTTCCTTATGTTGCTGAAAACTCTTCTACCTTCTTTAATTGCAGAAATAATTGTCGTGAAATTATCATCTAACAAAATTAAATCGGAAGCTTGTTTGGAGACGTCTGTTCCTTTTATCCCCATGGCTATTCCAACATCTGCTTTTTTCAAGGCGAGCGCGTCGTTGACCCCATCGCCGGTCATTGCTACAACGTTGCCGGATTTTTTCAGGAGAGTCATAATTCTAAATTTGTCTGTAGGATTAAGTCTTGCAAAAATGTTTACGTTTTTTAATTTTTTATTTAACTGAGAATCTTTGAATTTCTCTATGTCTTTTCCGGTCAGGGTTTCTTTGCTGATTATTCCTATTTTTTTTGCAATTGCCTGCGCGGTTAAAGGATTGTCTCCAGTCAGCATTATCACTCTCATGCCTGCATCTTTCGCTTCTTGTATTGATTTTTCAACACCTTCTCGGGGAGGATCCATAATTCCTATCAAACCAATCCAAACAAGATTTTTCTCTATTTCCTTTTTTTCTACTTTTCCCGTTTCTTTAAATGCAAACCCTAAAACTCTCAAAGCATCTGAAGCAAATTCATTGTTCTTTTTTATAATTAACTCTTTGTCCTTTTTTGTTAATTTTTTTATTTTTCCGTTTATTAAAATCCTATCACATTTTTCAATTAAAATTTCCGGCGCACCTTTTGAATAAATTGTTTTCTTTTTGTTCTGTACAACAACACTCATCATTTTTCGGTGGGCGTCAAAAGGAAGTTCATAAATTCTTTTGTATTTTTTTTCAAGTGTTTCTTTTTTGTAATTGAACTTCTCTCCCATTTTGTAAAGGGCTATTTCTGTTTCGTCGCCGATAAAAGAAAAGTTTTTTTGAGATATTTTTATCACATCATTATTTAGAAGACTGCAAAAAATAAGTTCTTTAATTTCTTCGGGTTTTGATTTTAGAGAATAAGATTGATTGTTTGAGAAGATTTCAACAACTTCCATTTCATCTTTTGTTAAAGTGCCGGTTTTATCCGTGCAGATTATGTTCACACTTCCCATCGATTCAACAACACCGAGTTTTCTTACTAGTGCTTTTTTTCTCGCCATCACTTTTGCTCCAATTGCGAGACTTAGAATTAAAACAGCGGGCAGACCTTCAGGAATAGCGGCCACGGCCAAAGCAATACTGCTCAAGATTGAATCGTACCAACTGTACCTCAGTAAACCTGCAAACGCGGTTACGACGGCAATTACTAAAATTATCCAGAAAAGTTTTTTTCCCAAAATTTCGATCTCTTGGTAAAAAGGGCTTTTTTCTTCTTTTATTGATTCTAATTTGTTTGCAATTTCGCCGACTTTGGTTTTCATTCCGGTATTTTTTACAAGGGCTTTTGCACTGCCTGTTACTACGTAGGTATTCATGTAAATTTCGTCGCCGGATTTTTTTCTGACAGATTCTGATTCGCCTGTAAGGACTGATTCATCAACGCTGACTTCAGAGGACTCAATTATTGATGAGTCCGCAGGGATTATGTCTCCTGAAGAAAGGAGCACGATGTCGCCGGGAACAATTAAATTTGCTTTGATTACTCTTTCCTTTCCGTCGCGGATTACTTTTGCATTTGGTGTTGACATATTTTGAAGTGCTTCAATACTTTTTTCGGCTTTGTAATCTTGAAAGAACCCGCTTAGCCCCGAAGCAATTACAATTACCAAAATCAAAATTATATCAACTAAACTGCTTTCTTCAGTAAACTGACTTAAAACTCCTAAGACAATTGCCGCGAGGATTAGAATTATTATTAAAGGCGACGTGAATTGTGACAAAAGAATTTTTAACACGTTGACTTTGTTTTTTCTTTCAATTTCGTTTTTGCCAAATTTCCGAATTCTTTGCGCAGCTTCTTTTTCAGTTAACCCCTTTTTCATTTAATAAATTAAAGAATTTTCATTTAAATTTTTTGGGGTTGAAGAGATGGTTTGGGAAAAACAATAAAAAAATGGTGCGGCTGGGGTTTGAAAAGGGTGTGAAAAGAGGTATGGGTGAAGCCGCGACCAATTTCCTTAATATACAAGAGTCTTTTTGCTTTATAAATAAAAAGAAATAAAAGTATATATTTATCCTCTATATCCGATTACATAAATTTTTAAAAGAGCTTTTTCTGTGTTTTAATATGGAATTTTATGAATTTGTGCTACAAAATAAGGAGATTTTTAAAATTTTTTATGCACTAATTATAATCTCAATTTGTTGGTTCATATTCTGGAAGTCGCACAAAATTTTTTCGCTTAGCTATCACCAAGGAGTTAGATATTTCAGAAACGCGTTTCTTTTTTACGCGGCAGGTTTTTTCTCGAGATATTTTTTAAAATTTGCAATCGGCGGTTTTTTAGCAAATTTATTTTTTGAATTCTTCTTTGCTATGGCGGGTTTTTTTCTGCTTTATAGTCTACTATGGAAAAAATTTGAAAGTGTGAAAATAAAAAGCTATAGTTCTTTGTTCAATATTCCAATAGTAATATTTTATCTTTTGTCTTTGATAATTATTTATGCAGATTTGGTCGCAAGCGGACTTTATTTTCTTTTTATTTCGCAGATAATCTTGTTTGCTCTAATGTCAATGTTAACACTTTTAAATTATGTAAACAGAAAGCAAAGTTTTCTTAAATTTTATTTCACGGCGGTAGTCCTGATTTTCATTGCGTGGCTTTTGAATTTTATAGCGCTCAGTTTTTTTGAGCTGGTCACACCAATAATTATAGGAGTTTATATTTTGAACCTTATATTTTTCTTCATTCTCCTTTATGGGGTTGCTAAATTAACCTAAAATGGCGAAGAAAAGGGAAAGATTGGAAATTGTAAGAGATATTTTGAAAGCTATCAGAAGCAGTAAGAACAGGATTAAACCGACGAGGCTGTTGTATTCTTCGAACTTGTCGCCGCAAATGTTTAAAGATTACGTTGAAGAACTTTTGGGCAAAGGTTTTATTAAAGAAAATATTGAGAAAGACGGGAAAAAAACTTTTTCACTTATGCAAAAAGGACATGATTTTATTGATGAATATAAAGTTATTGAAAGATTCATAGAAGGTTTTGGGTTGTAAATTATTTAAACAGAGAAAACATTTACTTTTATGAAAAAAGAGGCCGGTTTTAAAAAGTATCTGGAAATTTTGTTTGTGCTGGTTGTGGCCTTTTGTATTGTTGTCGTGATTTTTGTTCTTTTGTATTTTGGATTCGATTTTGCTAAAAAAACTCTGAGTGGAAATGTTGTTGAAGAGGGAAATCTTGGGGGAGTTGATTGGGCAATAATTTCTGTTCTGGCTTGTGCGGTTGTTATGGGAATTATAAAAATGCTTGTTAAAAAAAAGATAATTAAGTTTTCTGGGTTTGATGAAGGTTTGTGAGTTTGTTGATGGAAAGTTTCAATCAAAAAACTTAAAAATGTTTATTCCAAAATATATAATACAGGAGGAAAGATGGATGAAGTTAACGAGAACAGGGTTTATGTTGGGAATCTGCCTTTCAGCGTCGGGTTTGCAGGGTTAAAAAAGCTTTTTTGTGACATCCTCCCAGCCCTAAAGGGTTGACGCTTCGCGTCAACTTCTCGCTCCGCTTGAAGCTGGGT
>CAYQQA010000080.1:0-3757 GCA_964419805.1 Candidatus Woesearchaeota archaeon | reverse complement strand
CTTTAGTTTTACTTTTAGTTTCTTCTTTTGTTTTTTCCATTTTTATTGTTATCTTTTTTAAAAAATAAAAAAATAAAAAATTATTCAATTTCTATTTTAGATATTTTTTTAGCTTCAGATTTGGGCATTGTTACTTCAAGGATTCCTTTTTCATATTTTGCCTTAGCTTTTTCAGGATGAACTCCTTCAGGAAGAGGTATTGCTCTGTAAAATCCAGCATATTTTCTTTCCATTCTGTAGTAACCTTTTTTCTTTTCCTCTGATTCTTTTCTCTTTTCTACTTTAACTTCAATCTTGTTTTCAGTTATGTTAAGCTGAATGTCTTTTTTCTCAACTCCTGGAAGTTCAAACTTAGCTATAACTTCTTTACCAGTTTCTTCTAAATCTGTTAAAGGACTTCTCATTGCAAGAGCTTGATCTTTTCCAGATTTATCTGGCAATGCTTTATATTCATCGCTTTCCAAAAAGTCTCCAAAACTTCTATTTAGCTCACTCTGAAGCCTTCTCATTTCCCCAAACATATCTTCAAACATTTTCTTTTTTACCTCCTTTCACTTATTTTGTATTTATAATAAGCAAAGGAAGCTCCTAAGCTGTTCCTTGGAATTTTCAGTGAAGGAATCTTAAAAGCTTCCTTTTGCCGAAATCCAATAATTAATCAACTTAAATTACCTCCTTGTTCTTTTTACAAAATACATAATATCTTACTTTTTATATACTTATTTTCCCTAAATCTCTTAAAAAAGATACTAAGAGTATATTTTCGTAAGTTTTATATATGATTTAGTATCTTATTTTATTATGATAAACTTAACTTTAAGAGAAAAGCAAGTATTAGGAGAATTAATTAAAAATTGCAAAATATCAGACCAAGAGATAGCAAGAAAACTAAAAACTTCTCGACCAACCATTCTTAAAATAAGAAAAAGACTTGAAAAAAAAGGAATAATAAAAGGCTACACCTCATTAATTGATTTTGAAAAGGTTGGTTTAAATCTTCAAGCAATTATTTTATATAGATGGAGAGATTATTCAAAATCAGAAGAATTAGAGTCAACAGTTAAGTTTACAAAATCATTGCCAGAGGTAATCTTATTTGTTAAAGGCGAAGGTGTAGGGAGTAAAACTGATTTAATTATCTCCATCCATGAGGATTTAAAAGATTATGAAAAATTCATTAGAAAATTAAAATATCAATGGAAAGATAACGTTGAGAATGTAGATGTTTTTTTATCATCTATGGATGGAATTTTTAAAAATTACGAGTTCTCCTCTCCGGCAATTTCGAAGATTAGTGAAAAAGTTATTTATTCAAAATAGAAAAAATATAGAGATTTTTATTTTTTTTGAAATATTATTAAGGATTTAGTAGAGTTATTCAATTTTATGAAAAAAGAAGGGAATATTCACTCTTAGTTGATTCTACCAACCGCTTATGCACCAATGCATTTAAACCTAAACTTTTATAAACATTTATTTATTGCTTAGTTAATGAAAAGAGTTCTGGTGTTTTTGGGATTTGTGTTTTTGGTTTTTTTAGTTGGTGTGGTTTTTGCCGATAATGAGACCGGTCAGAATCAAACGCAACAAAATCAGACACAAAATAATTCTGAGCAGAATCAAACGCAGGAAAACCAGACTGTGACTTGTGAGGAGGATGAGGATTGTGATGAAGGTTATAAATGTGAGGAGAGTGTTTGTGTTTTAGACAATGGGAACGAAACTGAAGAAAATGAAACTGAGGTTGATGAAGAAAAGGTTTGTTGTTATAGGTATAGGGAGAGAAATGGGACTCGTGAAGGTGAAAAATATAATTCTATTGAGAGAGGAGACTGTTTGAATTACGGTGATGAGAACAATGGTGTGACGCATTTTGGAGAAGTTGTGAATGATTCGATGTGTGAGGGTAGACACAGAGAAAGATGGGAAATTAACAAGAGGGCGCAGGAAATTTTTGAAGGCCGGTCCGGAATTGAATGTCCTGATGATTGTTTTTGCAGAGGAAGTGTTATATCATGCGAGCTCGAGGACGGAAGCACCGAAATGACGGTTTATGCAGGGAGGTCTGAGAATGTAATAATCCACATTAAAGGCGTGAATGTGACGACAAACGTGACGGTTTATCAGGATGAGAATGGTTCTTTATTGGGTGGTTTTGAGAATGGAGAGAGAAGGATTCGTGTTTTACCTGATGAAGCGAAATTTAAATTTAAAGAAAAGATTAAATCTAGATATTATGAAGAAGAAACAGAAATAGAGCTTGAGGAAAATGGAGAGTATAAAATTAAAACGAAAAAGGAAGCGAGATTTTTGGGATTGTTTAAAGTTAGGGAAAAGATTGAAGGGGAAGTTGATTCTGAAACAGGGGATGTGAGGATTCATAATCCGTGGTGGGGTTGGCTTGCTAATGATGTTGAGGAGTAGTTATTCTTTTATTATTCCAAATTTTCTTTCAGCCATTCCAACGCTTTGCTTTCATCCATCTCAAAGGGCAGACCATAAATTTTTATTGAACTGATTTTTTTTGTTTCAAGAAGAAGTTTTAAATTGTATGCGAGATCAAAATCGTGCTCGCTCCACTCGCAATTTGGAGAAATTGTTAATTGGCGAAAACACTGAACACGAGGAGAAACTATTTTTGAATAAAGATAACGAAATTATTTTGGGCGTAACAGTTTTAGTTTGAAACGCCTCGATGAAATCTGGCGTGGAGAAAGTATGCATCGAGATTGCTCGGAAAATTGGTTTTTAAAAATTGTTAAGACTGGAAACTCCGACTTTTTAAGATTATATTATTGAAATGGGAGAACCTATTGATTAGAATTTGGAAATAAATGAAAGATTATCAAAGTTTGATTTTGGCCGATTAAATTAATTTACATTCTAAATTATCTAAAGATTAATAAACATAATTTCCTTGTTTGATTTATGAAAAAGAGTGCGTGTTTTTTGGTTTTTGTTTTTGAGGTTTTGATTTTTTTAACTGTGAGTGTTTTTGCTGTTGAGAATTTGGATGAGATGGAGAACAGGAAAGCGCGGATTGGTTCTGCGAATTGGGGTTATCAATATTTGGAAGATTCATCTACTTATGTTTGGCAGCCAGAGACTTTAATGTATTATGATGAGACTTATGGGACTGAGATTTGGAATCTTGGGCCGTCGTCGAATACGGAAGTTTTTATTCCTGATATAAGTTTTCCAGAATGGAGTGCTGATGGGAATTGGATAGGGATAAACTCGAAAAGAAAAACAGGTTCTGTTTCAGATCCGTTTGATTATTTTTTACTTTATGGTTTGAGAATGGTTGTCAAATCAGATGGGAGTTATTTAAGGCCTGAGATAAATACACCTTCTGTTACGTCGACTCATGCGAGTTATTTTACTTGGTCGCCAGTTGTGCCCGATGTTTATTACGATTTTGGCAGGAATTATATTGAGGAGTTGGATGAAGATGATTTGTATAAGGTTACTGTTTCTGACACTTCCGATTCTGCGCAGTTGCTCGTTGCAGATGTTTATAATAATTATCAACTTGGAATGAAGAAAGCGATTTCTGGTGACGGGACAACAGTTATGGCTTTTGATTGGTATTTGGAAGATCCTTTTTGTGCGATAAAAGTTTACCCTGATTCAGAGGCAGGACTTATCACCGGGTGTTATGATTCTAATATTGGTTATGATGATTATTGGGGTGAAACAGCAATGAGGAAGCTTGATTACAACAGGCTTCACGATCAGTTTTTGACGGGGGCTGGTG
>CAYQQA010000079.1:0-3771 GCA_964419805.1 Candidatus Woesearchaeota archaeon | reverse complement strand
TCTCCCAAATTGCTCCAATATTTGAATGTCGCAACTTTCTTAAATCGCGATGTTAAATGAAATAATTTTTAGTGGCTAAAACGTAGAAGGGGGGACAATCAAAAAGAAAAGAAAAAAAGGGGAGGGGCTGGCGCTACGCACATTTACGCTCACAACTTCGTTGCTCGAAATTTATTAAGAGGGGGCTTTTAAGCAAAATATACTTTTGGAATCACAAAAGTATTTATAAATAAAAGAAGTTTACCATTACGTAATGGATTCAAAAAAGTTATCGCATTTATCATTAAGTAATATTGGTCCTTTTGATGGTAGAGAAGCACTCTTTACTGAGACTTTAAGGCCTATATTATCTGAAGGTGCACTTCATAGATATAGAGGTGTTGTAGAAATAGAAAATCTCATCAGTCTTTCTGATAGTAATTTACCAAATAAACCGATAATAAGTGATGCTCAAAGAAGAAAACTTCGAGAAATTGTTTCAGAAGATAATTTTGATTCTTCTGCAGTTAATGATTATGATCATTTTGGAAGGAATGGAATCGGTCCAACAGAGCATGACGTAAAAAGTGTCGAGCTTTATTTGAGAGAACGACTTCAAGAAGAAGGTTTGTCTCAATTTTCTGAGTTTGTTCATTTTCCAATGACTTCTGAGGATGTAAATAACCTTGCTTATAATTTAATGGTTCGTGATGCAGTTAATCAGGTTTGGTTGCCTCAAGTTCTTGAGGCTTCTGATAAACTTGCAGCGATTGTTCAAGAACACGCAGACATTCCCATTATTGGGAAAACTCATGGAATGAACGCTTCGCCAACTACTATTGGAAAAAGATTTGGATATACTCTTGATAAATTAACTGATAGTTTGACTCATTTGTCTCGTTTAAAACTTAAAGGAAAATTCTCTGGACCTGTTGGAAACCACAATGCGATGCATGCAGTTCTTCCTGATTTTGATATGGAATCGTATGCTCAACGATTTGTAGAAAGTTTTGGTTTTGAGTATTCTCCTGTTGAGAACCAAAGGATTTCTCACCAAGATATCGTTAGGGTTTTGCAAGAAATTGGAATAGCAAATACTTTTGGAGCAGATCTTTGTGAGAACGTAAGACATAATGTTATGATGGGTTGGTTATATCAAGAAGGAAAGGCTTCTCATGTTGGTTCTTCTGTGATGCCTCATAAAATTAATCCTTGGTTTTTTGAAGTAGGACAGGGTTATTTTGAGATTGCAAACAGATTAATTGATGGTGCCAGAGATGGTTTACTTCAAAGCGTCTTTGAAAGAGACTTAACTGATCATCCTTGGGAAAGACTTTATGGAGAAATGTTTGGCGGAAGTCTTGTAGGGTTCACTTATGTTTCTCAAGGCCTAGACACACTTAGAGTAAATGAGCAACAAGTTTTGGAGGACTTAAAAACAACTCCTGAAGTATTAAGCGAGGCTGTTCAAATAGGTGGGCGGTTGCTTGGAGTAAACGATATTTATATGAAGATTAAGCAATTATCTAGAGGTCGAAACCTTGACAGTGAAGCATTAAGAGAAATTATTGAAGCAGAAATTCCTGATTCTGAAATAAAGGAAAGATTGCTTTCCCTTAAACCAGAAGAATATACAGGTATCGCTGGAAGAAATGCAAGAAAGACGGTAGAGAATTACACTACTGTTCGTTCAAGTGTAAACTCGGGAATTCTTCATAATTTAACTGGGCTTGAGGCAGTTTTATTTGATTTTGATAACACGCTTCAAGTAGGAGATAAAGATGAACTTCATGCTCGTCTTGGAGCAATATCTGAACAAATGGGCATGGGATATACATCTGAAGAAATTCAACATTTTGGAGATCGATCTGATTATCGTGAAATGCGAAAATTAATGGTTACAGAACATAACAGAAGAAATCCAAACTCTCTAGTATCTGAAGATGAGTTTCAAGAAGTAAATGTCTCAGTTTCTGGACAATACGATGATAGATTCCGTCTTGCAGATGGAACAAAAGAATTTCTTGGCTACTTAAGAGAACAAGGATATAAGGTTGGTTTAGTTACTACGAGAGGTTCAAATTCTCTTCCAAGGCTATTATCTATGCACGGAATAGTTGATGCTTTTGATGTTGTCGTAAACAGGGATGATTGCATAGAAAGAAAACCTCATCCTCAGCCAATTCTGACAGCTCTGGAAAAAATGGGTGTTTCGCCAGAAAGAGCAATGTATATTGGTGACAAACAAGTCGATGATGTCATTTCAGGTAATAGTATCGGAATGAGAACTGTGCTTGTTAATTCTGATTCATTAGACAAATACTGTGCTCAACCCACATATCATGTTTCAAATCCAAGAGAAGTTTTATCCATTTTTCAAAGGAAATAAAAATGCACAAAGTGATAATTACTGGAGGACCACACACAGGTAAAACAACTCTTTTAGATGCACTTAAGATTAAACATCCTAATTATATTTACATTCCCGAACCCGCTACTTTAGTAATAGAAGCAGAGTATGAAAAAGAGAAATCTGAAAAAGATTATGTTGGAACATTTCCTTGGAACAATTATGCAGAATTCGGTCCGAAAGTCATTACAAAATCTCTTGTTCTAGAAAAAGCCGTTGAATCAGAAACTGGATTGATTGTTCTGGATAGATCATTAATAGATACTATTGCTTATGCAAGATTAAATGATTGTAAGCATCTACTACCAGATTTATATCACAAAATCCAATCTGCAGGTTACCAAAAAGCATTTCTTTGTGACTTTGTAGGTTCGTATCAAAGCAATCACATTAGAACCGAGTCATTTGAAGAAGCTCAAAAAACACAACAAGCAATAAGAAGAGCATATGAGAAATCAGGAGTTCCAATCATTAATTTACCTGCAGTAAGTGTGGAAGAGCGAATCTTTATTTTCGAACAAAACAATTAGCAAAAGAAAAGCCCCCTCTATTTTCTTTTTAGAAAAAAGAAACAAAAAAGCCCCTCCCCTAAAAAAAGTAAAAAAGATTGTCCCCCTCGATTCTTGTTCTTGATGTATCGCTTTGCTCATTTGATTGAACGCCACTAAAAATTACTCTCCTTCCTTTCAGTCAGTCGGGGACGTTGCACTTTCGCTACGCTCACCCTCATTTAACAGGGCTTAAAGGGTTCGCTCGTTGCACTTCGCTCTCCCAAATTTTTTGCTTCGCAAAAAACTTCCCTTAAGCCCGATGTTAGTTTCAATAAGCGGGCGAGCTAAAAATAGTATTTTTCTACGAAAAATAAGAATTAATAAAATAGGCAGATATTTTTATTTTCCAAGTAATTCTATCTCATCACTCGGAACACTTCCAATCCTATCTTTTGAAAAGTAATCTCTGTATCCAACATCCCAATAATTTGTCTTGAATTTTATTTTATCTCCAACCTCAATTGCTTCTGCTAAAGCGGCAAGAGGTTTACGATAATTTTCTCTAACATTAATTACATATTTTCCTTGGTCTGTTTCGACAGTAAGAATATAATTTGGATTTCCAAATTTTACAGATTCGTTTCCAAAAAGAGCTCCACTTGATTCTACAATATTGACAACTGTTCCGCCTTCTTTTGTTACTTTTCCCTCTTGATACTCTGGGTGATCAGAACATCCAGCACTACCGAAAGCTAATGCTCCAGCCAAAACAATGCGTGATAATGTTTTTTTGATTGTCATACAATTAGCAATTAATAGCATCTTTATAAAGCTTTCGGTAGTTTACTACTTTAAAGTTAATATTGCTAAAATATCTGCCTAAAACACGCT
>CAYQQA010000078.1:0-3821 GCA_964419805.1 Candidatus Woesearchaeota archaeon | reverse complement strand
TTTATGGATTATTTTATAATAACTGCTTTGAATATGGCATCTGGAATATCTAACACTGAAGCAAACAAAGAATTTAGGAAGATTAGAGAAAGAGTGGAAGAATTCCATTATGATTTTTATGCCAAAAAATAATTTTACACCTTGACCATTTCAACTTCTAAACTTTTTTCGAGGAGTTTTATAAAATCGTTTTCTTTTTCATGATCAATTAAGCATCCCGCTGCGAATTTGTGGCCTCCGACTTCTCCGCCGATTTGAGAAACGACTGAATGAAGGACTTCTCTTACGTTTCTTCCGGTTCTTCCGACGCTGCGCGTGGACACTTTTATTTTTGTTTTTTCTTCGTCAAATGCCATTGCAGTTATTATGGTTCCTGTTTCGTAGATTGCAGAGTTTTGCAGAATGCTTGCAACTGTTCCAATTATTGTGTCTTTGATTTTGTCTTTTGCGTTGATTATTACGAATCCTTTTTTTTCTATTTTTTCTATTTGTGAAATTTTTTTCAAACTTGATATCAAATGCTGTTTGTATTTTATGTGGATTGATTCTGCTTTTTTCTTTGCGCTTGGAATTTCCATTAAGAATTGCATTGCCAACTCGGGGTGGCCGAGTCTTGAGCATGCGTTTACGATTGCACTCATTTCTCTTGCGTCTTCGAGTTTGTTGAACAGTTTTATTAAGAATATGTCGCCGATAATTTCCTGCGGTTTTGCCTGAGGGCTTCTTAGAATTATTGAGGTTATTAGCTTTTCCATTTCTTCTTTGTTTAATTCTATTATGCTTTTGTATGCTCGGCCTTTGGCTTCGATTCCTGCTTCGCGTAAGAGTTCTATTGTTCCTTCTGTGTTTCCAGTTACTCCAGGGATGAAAGGGTTTGAACTGAATTCAAGAGTTCTGTTTAGAGGTCTTGTCGATGGATAAATTAAGAGTCCTCTTTTTCTTTTTATTTCAGAGTCTTCCAAAATCCCTCTGTTTAATTTGCTAATGTTTTTTTCCATCATGTCTCCGACCATGCCAAGAATGGCAAGTTTTGCAGAGTCTTTGTTTTGTTTTGAAAGTTCTTTGCAGAAAAGATATGTTAAACTTGAAGAACTTAATTTTTCTTTGTTGTGGAGTTGAGGATTTATCATGTTAACTTTTTCAGGAATATTTTGTATTACCTCGTGGTGGTCGACAATGAAAACTTTTTTTAATTTTGAGATTTTTATTTTATCGAGAGTTCCTGATGCAAGGTCAAGAAACAAAGTTATTTTTTCGGGAGAGAGTTTGTCTATGAATTCTTTTTCTAGATTTTTTATTATTTTGACTGAAAAATTTGCATCCATTCTTTTAAGCGCTTTGGTCATAATCACTGCTGAGCTGATGCCGTCGGTGTCGAAATGACTCACGACTTCTATCGGATTTTTTGCCGACTCCAGAAACTTTTTTGCAATATATTTTATCTGCTCATCTAGAGAATTTTTTGTTTCACCCATTTTTAAGATTAGTTAATTTACTATTTCGACTTGAGCGGAATTTTTCTGTAAATTTTAAGTTTTCTTATTTTCGCAAAGATTCTATCTTTGTCCCTCATTGCGCCCTTATCTTGCTTGTTTGATTCAAAATGTTTTTTTATTTTTTCAAGTTTTTCTTCTGCATTTTTCAAATCAGGATCTACGAAAGCGTTATTTTCTTTAAGTATCACTGATATTTTTTTTGAAAATTCTTTTGGATGTATCTTTTCTTTTCTTAGAGCTTCACCTATTTTTTCGCTTGTCAAACCTTTTTTTACCAGTTCGAGAACTTTTTTTTCAAATTCTTTTTCTGTAATTTTCTTAGGTTTTTCAGCGATTTTTTTCTCTGTTTTCTCTGGTTTTTTCCCAGAAATTTTTTTCGGCATACTAATTTTGAAAATAGGAGTGTTTTTAAAGTTTTTGTGGTTAGATTTCTTTTCTTTTTTTGCAGGTGTATGATATGGCGATGAGTGTTATAGGAATTATTATCCATGCTAATGCGGCGATTATTTCTTTTAGTGAAAAATTAAGACCTTGTGAAAATATTATTGACGCTCTTATTTTGGTTTCAAACAAAGTTAAAGGTAATAGTCCCGCTCCTGTGGAAAATGGTTGGGGCAGGGTTTCAACAGGGATTATTATTGAGGAAAATATGAAAAAAAGTATTGAGAGTGATACTGTTGCTATGAATAGTGATTCTTGGGAATCTATTAGCTGGCCGATTGTTGTGCCAATCAATGTGAAGATTGTAATGGCGATTAGTATCAAAATTGAGGTGGGTATGAGTTCTGTGATCAATGAAAGATTTAGGAAATATGATGCTATTAGCAGAATAATTCCTATTTGGATTATAAGAAGAATTGAAGTAGTTATGAATTCGCTTAGTATAAAATCGTGGCCTTTTGCCTTACTAAGAATATTCCTTATGTATGCATTTGAGGTTCTTTCACGGATTCTTAAAATTGCAGCGAAGATTATTGAACCAAAAACCAGAAAAAACATAAGGAAACTTGGAAAGATGTAGTCTAAATTATTTAGTTTGTTTTCTATTTCTTTTGATTCTGAATCAAGAATTGATTGATATGAAAGTGTGATTGGTTCTGAAATTTTATTTATGTCTGCGTTGTTTAGGTTGTTTAAATTGTCTCTGATATTTGTTATGGAATTTTTTGTTTCTTCTAAATCGTTTTCCACTTGGTTTAATTTTAGCCTTGAGTTTTGTGGGCTGTTTTCATTTATGGAACTTTCGAGCAAGTTTAAGTCACTTTGGATTGTATTTACCTCGGAAACAGCGTTGTTGATTTGGTTTAAATACTCTGCAGGAATCTGGTTTGAATTTAGTAATGTGGTCAAACTTTGATTTATTGTTTGGATGTTTGTTTTTGTTGCAGTTATGTAATCAAGAGATCCTTGTTTTTTATTTTCTACTTGGAGAAGTTGGTTTTGAGCTATTTCAATATTGTTAAGTATGTAATTAATTTTATCTTCTTCTTCAATTAGTTTTGCCGATAAGGTTAATGATTCACCTTTTAGGTCTGAGGCAATTGTTTGTCTTGCAGAGCTTGATTCTTGTTCCACTATTTCTTGAATGCTTCCGATTATTTGCCAGACAATTCTTGGTTTTGAAAAATCCACGTAGAGATTTACTTTGTATCCTTGATAATCTTAGGTTAGTGTTTCTTTTTTCAATTCTATGCAAACATGGTTTGTTCCAGTTACTACCTGTTTCCTGCAGTCTTCAAGTGAATTCATTAGAAAGACTTGGAAGTTTCTTTCAGTTAATCTTTGAATGAAACTATTTGAGAAAGTGTCTTGATCATTTATGAAAACTCCTGCTCGGGCGTTTTTTAAGGAAGTGTCTTGAAGTGCAAACCCAATCAATCCAATGAGGATTATTGGTCCGAGTATCAGGATGAATGAAGAGGTTTTGGAGTTAAATGCTATTTGGAAATTTTTCTTTAATATTGAAAATGTTTTTACCATCTTTTGTAAACTTTTGTAATTTCCTCTTTTGAAATGAACTTAAATTGTTTGTTTTTAATGAGGCCAATTTTATTGCAAATTTTCGTGAGTTCAGAAACTATGTGTGAAGAGATTATAAGAGTTGTTTTGTTTTTATTTAGGTAGATTAGTACTTTCAAAAGTTTGTTTATTCTTTCTGGATCTAATCCCAGAAATGGCTCATCGAGAATTAATATTTCTGGATTGTTTACGAGTGCGCATCCGATATCAAGTCTTTTTTTTGTTCCGCCCGATAAATTTTTTGCAGGTATTTTTTTAATTCGCGCGTAGCGTGAGAATTCCACCAGTCTTTGACTGGTGGTTGCA
>CAYQQA010000077.1:0-3835 GCA_964419805.1 Candidatus Woesearchaeota archaeon | reverse complement strand
AAGCTTGACGTTAACAGCCAAGAGGTTATTTTAAAAAACTCGTGCGTTTTTTCATGCGATTTGGAAAACTGGCGTATTAAAGATGAAGGGCGAAAAAATTTTGTTTTTGGAAATTTTGTTTTGAACGGAAATTCAGAAATTAAAATTAAAGTCGGCGAGGGCGAAAATTCAAATGAAGTTTTGTTTTGGAGAGACGAGAGTTATGTCTGGACAAAAACCGGCGACACAATTTTTTTAAGAGACGAAAACAACGGGTTGGTTTTTTGGTGGAGTTATTGAGAAAGAAATAAAAAAATTATCTGATTGAAAATTATATTGATGAAGCACAGAGTGGAGAAGTAGAAGACAGGAGTTTGAATAAAATCTTATAAAGATCTTTTCCTTAAAATTTAAATGAAAAAAGAGATAGTGGTTTTGTTTGTGTTTTTGTTGTTTTTTAATTTTGTAAATTCGTTGAGTTTTGAGCAGGTTTACACGGGCGGCGTTGCGGACCAAGAGCTCAGCGTGAGACAAAGTTTTGACAAAGCGCACGAAGAATTTGATTTAGATATTGGAAAAATCGTTTCGATGAGTTTTGACGGCAATGTTAATTTAGTTGGGAAAGAAAGTTTTGTAAGAATTTTGGTTGTGGACGAGTTTGAAAAAGAGCATTTAGTTTTTCAAGCAGGTTTTCCTTTTGAAGAAAAAACAGAATTTGTTGATTTTTGTGAAGAGACTTGTGTTATTGAGCCGGGAATAACTGTGAAAAAAATAATTATTGAGAGTTATGAAGACGGCTCGGGTATTTTTATTGATAAGATTAATTATTTAGATGAGAGTAAAAAAAATTTGCTTTTGAAAACAGAAGATGAAAAAAGGACTGAGAGAAAGCAAGTTTTGATTGAAATCTTGAACGCGAAAAATGTAGGTTGGGTGGCCGGAGACATTCCGAGCTGTGGTTTGGACTACGAACAGAAAAAAACACTTTACAATGGAAATTTTGGAAACACTTGCGGATTTGAGTGTTACGCTCAAGGAGTTTTTGAGTTTTGTGAAGGTGGTGGAGAAAATGAAAAAAGGGCTTTAAGTGAAAAAGATGTGACTGTTTTTGACTGGAGAGACTGGCAGAACGCTCGGGACCCAAGTTCTTTTTATTACAACGCACCGATGGCGGGGGAAGGGGTTGGATACCCTCAAGGATGGATGACTTACGCGAAAAATCAAGAATTTTGCGGAAGCTGTTGGGCCGAAACAACTTTAGGAAGTTTTGAATCTGTGATAAACATCTATTTTAATCAGCATCTTGACTTGGACTTGTCAGAACAGGATTTGATTTCGTGCGGAACAGGGAGTTGTTCAGGAGGGGCTGTTTCAATTGCATTAGCAGACATCATCAGCAACGGAGTTACTTTTGAAACTACTTTCCCTTACGTCGGGAGTGAGGTTCCATGCATTTTAACAGGTAGCGAAGATTACTGGAAATTAACAAGCAGTTCTTCAATTAATAATTTTAACAGAACAGAACATAATATAAAAAATACGTTGATTGAAAAAGGACCTCTTGGAGCATCGGGATTTGTTATTGCATCCAGCCACGCAGCTGTTTTAATGGGATACGGATATGATGAGAGAGGGCATTACTGGATTTTCAAAAATAGCTGGGGAGAGGACTGGGGTTACTATGGATATGGAAAAATGAGGGCTCCAATATCAAACTTGCAAATGACTTTTAACTATGGAGAAATTCCTGTGCCTCCGATTGGATACAGTTATGAAAAAATGTGCTATGATTCTGATTCAGATGGTTTTTGCAATTGGGGAATTGGAACAAAGCCGGGAACATGTCCTGCCTCGTGTTCAGGGAATTCGGAGCCAGACTGCGACGACACAGATCCAACTGAAACAGCATGTAATTATGAAAAGCTGTTTTGTGGGGAGGGAATTCATTTTGTGCAGGGAGGGGAAGATGAAGACACAACTTTTGGAAGTTACAAAGAAGGAAATTTGGCAGCGTGTTGTGGAGACGATCCTGATGAAATTAACGAAAATGGAAAGTGTTACATAAATCCAAAAACAGAAATTTATTCAGGTATAAGTTTTCCAGCTTCGGAAATCAGCGAAGAGATTTTTGCAAAATATGGAGAGAGGGTTTATTTAAACGCGTTCTCAATTACAAAAGAAGACAACAATACCGAGTGTGTTGAGTGTAGTTATGATTGGTCTAAAGGCGGAGTTTTTGAAAAGACAGGAAAGGATTTCTCAACTTTTTTTGAGGGTTTTGATGAACACAATGTTAGTGTTAACGTTACAACTCCTAAAAATTTAAGCGTTGTAAAAATACAAAAAATTTCTGTCGGTGTAAAACAATTAACTGAAAATCCGTCAAACCAGCATTATCCAAACATTTACAATGACTTAATTGTTTTCCAAGACAATAGGAATGGAAACTGGGACATTTATACTTACAATTTAACATCGGGAGTTGAAAACCAGATTACAACAAATAATGCGAACCAAACAAAGCCGGCGATTTATGAAAATAAAATTGTTTACGAAGATGATAGGAATGGAAACTGGGACATTTATCTTTATGAAATTGGCGTCGGGGAAAGCCAAATAACCAGCGATTTATCAAACCAGAATTATCCAGATGTTTTCGAGAATTTTGTTGTTTATCAAGACAACAGAAACGGAAATAATGAAATTTATTTATTTGAAATTGGCTTCGGTGAAACGAGGGTTACAAATGATGTTGGTTCTCAAGAAAGTCCGAAAATTTCAGAAAATTACATTGTTTGGCAAGATAACAGGAATGGGAACTGGGACATTTATCTTTATGAAATTGGCGTCGGGGAAAGCCAGATTACAACTCACTCGGGGACACAGCGACGACCTGATCTAAGCAACGGAATAATTGTTTACGAAGACAACCAAAACGGGAATTTTGATATTTATTATCATGAGATTTCTAGCGGGCTAAAAACGCAAGTCACAACAAACTCTGCGCTTCAACAAAATCCGTCAATAAACTATGGAAAAATTGTCTGGGACGATTTGCGGAACAGTCAAGGATTTCCGTCGCAGGCAGATGTTTATTTTTATGATATTGCAGAAGGTGTTGAAAGACAGATAACAAACAATGAGGAAAATCAAGGCATTGCAGAGGTTTTTGGGAACTATGTTGTTTGGTACGACAAAAGGAATGGATTTTACGAATCAGATGTTTATTTTGCAGAACTTCCTCAGAGCTTTGCTTCTGGTTTGGATTGTGGAGGAATTCCCGACGGTTATTGCTCAGGTTTTTCTTACTGCGACAAGGGTGTTTTAGTAAATGACAGATGTGATGTTTGCGGATGTGTTTTGGGTGAGAACTGCCAAGATACAGGAGGCCAATATGAATGTGTTGTTGCGAACCAATGTTACGATGGGACTCCCGTGGGTGCTTGCTCGGAATACAAATACTGCGACGCAACCGGGTTTACGTATAATAGATGTGATGTTTGCGGATGCGCCCCGGGTTTTTTCTGCGACGGTTCAAACACTTGCGTAGATTATTTTAATGTGGAAAGGGTTTCTTACAGTTTCAGAAGTGAAAAAAGCGCAGACATTTATGAGGATTTGGTTGTGTGGAAAATTCTTAATGACCCAAACACAGAGATTTACACTTACAACACAAGTTCGAAAATTTTAACACAAATCATATCCACAAATTTTGAAATTTTCGACAGCTGTTTACCAGTAAACGTCTTAATTTTCAAAATTTTTGACAGCTGCCAACCAGATAACGTCAAGGGTTTCCAAAAATTTCATCATGATTGGCAGCTGTCAACCAGTTATTGTCAAAAAATATCCGCCA
>CAYQQA010000076.1:0-3878 GCA_964419805.1 Candidatus Woesearchaeota archaeon | reverse complement strand
TGGATGAGATTGTGAGGGACAAAAAATCTGCTGTTAAATTTGATAAATTAAGAAAGATAAGAAATCAAGTAAATTATTATGGGGAAGACTTTTCAATTGAAGAAACAAAAGGTATAAAAAAGAAATTTTGGAAAAACATTTAAAAATTTAAAAAAGGTGATTAAATGCAAAATCAAAATACACAGTTTTTGATGCAGTTGGGAGAGGCTTTGAAAAAAGCAGAGGTCAGACTTGAGGGGGCTTATACGAGTCGGAGCTATGAAGAATTTAGGAAAATCAAAAAATTCATTCTCGAAATTCAACAAAAAATAAAAGAGATTGCAGATGGCATCTGAAAATTTTATGAAAGAGCTTAGAGAGCTTGTCGCGAGAGAAATTCAAACTTTGAAAGAGCTTGCAAAAATAAGCGGACAACCAACAGGAACTGAACAGGACAAGATGGAAATGATTCAGAGGCAAAAAAATTCTTTAAAAGAATCTCTAAACAGGACGATAGACAAAATTTACAACACGATGAGCGACATGACTGTTACAAGACCTCTCCCGAAATACCAAGATGTTTCTCTAAAAAAGACAGAAGATTATGTTGAAAAACCAAAAAAGAAAAAATACCTTGAATTAAATAAGCCAAAAAAAACACCTTACAAATCTTTGGGAATAGAAATAAGCGATATTGAAAAAAGAGTGTTGAAAAAAATAAGAAAACAAAAGAAAGTAAAAATTAAAGAAAAAAAGAAAAAAGCGAGCAAATATATTGGACTTGCAAACAGAGTTTTTGGTGAAACCGCGAGGAAAATTTCAGATAAAAAAATCTTTGTATCCTTGAAGCACGACCTTATAAAATCAAATCTTGAAATCGTGCCAAACAGTTACATCGCAATGATGCTTTTCACTTCAATGATTGCGGTTGTTGCGGGGTTTATCCTTTTTATTTTGTTGATGTTTTTTTCAATAGGTTTAGACTATCCTTTTGTCAAAACTGTTGAGGAAGGAATGAGCGGAAGATTTTTGAAAGTATTTTGGATAATTTTTGGAGCGCCGTTACTGACTTTTGTTGGTCTTTACGTTTATCCATCCAGTGAAAAAAATTATATAAAAAATAAAATAGATCAGGAACTTCCTTTTGCAACAATTAATATGTCGGCAATAGCGGGCTCGATGGTGGAGCCGAGCAAAATTTTCAGTATTTTAATTTCAACTAAAGATTATCCTTTTTTGCAGAGAGAATTAACGAAAATAATAAATCAAATAAATGTTTACGGCTATGATTTAGTTACAGCTTTGAGAAATGTTGCTTCAAACAATCCGAGCCAAAAACTGACAGAACTTCTTAACGGGCTTGCGACGACTATAAACTCAGGAGGCAGTTTAATTGATTTTTTCGAAAAAAGAGGGCAGACACTTTTGTTTGAGTATAGGATTGAGAGGGAAAAATACACGAAGACCGCAGAGACTTTTATGGATATTTATATCAGTGTCGTCATCGCGGCGCCGATGATTCTTATGCTTTTGCTGATAATGATGAACCTTACTGGTTTAGGGATTTCAATAAGCAATGCAACAATAACTTTAGTCATGATTTTGGGAGTTTCGCTGATAAACGTGATATTTTTAGTGTTCCTTCAAGCGAAGCAGCCGTCGGTTTAAAATGGAAATAAAAAAAGTTCACTGGATTGGAATATTTTCGGCGTTGTTAATTTTGGGAGCGTCATTCTTATTTTATAATACAGATTTGTTTCTGTTTCTTATAGGAATAAGTGTGGTTGTAGGAATAGCGCCGTTTGTTTTTACTACAATTCATGATGTTAGAGTTGCAAATCAGCAAGAAGAAATGTTTCTTGAATTTGCGAGGAATCTTGTAGAAAGTGTTAACACCGGAACGCCGATAAGCAAAAGCATTATCAACATGAAGAATAAACCTTACGGAGTTTTAAGTGCCAACATAAAAAAATTGGCCAACCAGATTTCTATGGGAATTCCGCTCAGCCGTGCGCTCCAGGTTTTTTCCGACGACATAAATAACAAATCTATTGCGAGGGTTTTGACTCTGATTGGACAGGCTGAAAAGGCCGGAGGAGACATTGGAGAAATTTTGGAAAGTGTTGCCGGAGCGGTGAGCATGTCCGACAAATTGAAAAAAGAAAGAAAAGCCGTAATTTCTACTTTAGTTGTTCAAGGGTATATTATATTCATGGTTTTCATGGTGATAGTTCTCGTCATGCAGTACAAAATTTTACCAATGCTTTCAGGGATTACAGACCTCAGTGGAGTGGGGGGTTTGGGAATTGGTGCGGGGGGCGGACAAGCTGACTTTGACCAAATTTCAAATTCTTTCCTTTATCTTTTGCTAATCCAAGGATTATTCAGCGGACTTACTATCGGCAAACTTTCAGAAGGAAGCGTTAAAGCAGGGATAAAACATTCTTTTGCATTGGTTGTTATTTCATTTTTAATTTCAACAGTCTCTGGATTTATTTTTGGGGGTGGAGTGTGAAATCAAAAAAAGGTTCCCACGTAGGTGTAATCGCATCTTTCATGATTTTTGTGATTTTCATCTTAGCAATTATTTTTGTCTTGGAACCTGCGTTCAGAAGCGAGCAGGGAAAAATGTCTTTAACAGAATATCTAAAAGGCAAATCGATAGAATTAATTTCTGAAGATCTTGTAACTGTGCTGGCCGACCCAAATGGAACTGGATGCAGATTAATTAAAGGTGCAGACATAGAAATTCCTTCAGGCCCGTCTTATGGTACGCTTGTAAAAGACTCTGATGAAATTCTCGATTCTGCTTATGAGGGAAACCAAAATCAAATAATTTTTGAAGACAAAGGAGAAAATTTAGTGTGGGCTTACATTGCACAAGTTAATTTTATAGATACATCTTATTCTGAAATTACATGCGGAAATGCTATTGTTAAATCAGTCAGAGTTAACAAACAGGTTTTTGAGGAAAATATTTTGAAAGAGTTTTCAGATTATGATTCTTTGAAAAGTAATTTTGATGTTTCTGAAAATGCTAATTTTGCTATAGGGTTTAGATTTATTAATGGGACAGAATTTATCACTGGAGAAAAGAATGTGACGGGCAATGTTTTTTCTGAAGAATTTCCGATAGAATATATGGATGACGAAGGTGAATTTTTAAACGGCGAACTTATTATAAGAACATGGTAAAAAACAAAAGAGGATGGGTAAAAATTGTTGAGGCATTCGCAGCTGTGCTCCTTATCTCAGGAGTTGCTTTGCTTATTCTTGGGACAGGAAATTTTAAAAAAAATAATTCATCTGAAAAAATTTACGAAGATGAAAACACTCTTTTGAACAAAATTCAATCGAACAATACTTTGAGAAATAAAATTTTAGAAATAAACAGTTTTCCAATTGAGTGGGAGGATGCAAATTTTCCTCCAATAGTTTATGACACAATTCAAATTGAGGCTCCACAATATCTTTTGTGTGAAGGGAAAATTTGCGAAATAAATGATCTTTGTTTAAGACAATATGAAGAAATAAGTATTTATTCCAAGGAAGTAATTGTTTCTGCAAATTTGACAAATTATTCGCCGAGGAAACTTAAGTTGTTTTGTTGGGAGAAGTGATAATAAAATTTTGGATTATTGGGATAAAAAAATGCGCTCACTTTATTCGCAGATTGAAATTAAAAAATAGGCTTGCTGGCTCGCACATTAAAAATGCACTCGCGTTCGTTCGCGATTGGTATTGGCTCAGAAACAGATTTTATCACGTTTCTTCGCTGTTAAAAATATCTAAGATGCAAAAGAGTTTTTTGGAGGGTCTGGAGAAACTATTACTTGAAAAAAAGAAAATGACATCCTCTCCACACTAAAGTGTGGAGTTTCCGTGATGTGAGTCTTGAT
>CAYQQA010000075.1:0-3888 GCA_964419805.1 Candidatus Woesearchaeota archaeon | reverse complement strand
AAGAGCATATCTTTGCTGAATACGAGTTATATATGGAGGAAGTATCTTGCCAATTCGTTTTTTCTTTAATCTCCTAAATGAACAATTTATCTGGTTTTTAAATGAAAATTTGACGATCGATTTTTCAAGAGGAAATAAAATTGCTTCGCTAATTTGTTCCTTAAAATTGCCACCATTGATACTAAAAATATTTTTTAATTGGTTCATAGACGTTGGAAAGTCTATGACTTCACCCTCGATTAAATACAATATTTTCGAATCAGGCTTTTCTTCGCCTCGACTAACCAAATCACATTGAGGACGTATATTTAAAAGGTAGACTCTGTCATCTTTTTTAAAAATATCGCCAGTACAAATTTCCTTTTTGTTTAATTTTTCTTCGGGAATAAATCGTTCCCCCGTAATAACAGAGAGAATATCTTCCTTTTTTATTTTGTTTGCATTTTCATTAAATATATGTTTGTCAAAATTGAATTCAGTCATCCTTGTTTTAAGATTTCTTGTAATTAATTTACCAAGCTCAGTAGCCATTTCTACATCATCTTGTTTGTATGCCTTCCACAATATTTTTGGCCAATCAGGATTGAGAAGGTAGAAGTCCCAAAAAAGTTCATTTTTCGCTTTGTTAAGAGCACATTCCCATTCTTTTAAAACGTAAATAGATGATGTTTTTTCTATCCATTTTTGAATTTTTTTGAAAACAGTATCTTCCTTTTTCAGTATAGATTTTTTTTCAACAAAAATAAAGTTGTGCTGATCTTGTAAATATAGGCCGGCATCTTCCAATTTGCTTATTATTTCATCAATATTTTCCTTAGAGAATATGAAAAAGGGAACAAAACAAGTTTCTTTTATTTTTTTTATAAAATCAATGTTTTGTTCAATATTACTTGTTTTAAGGCCTTCTGGAATTTCTATAGGTTCTTGAGCGTCGGTAGTTATTTGGCTTAGGTTCCAATCTAAAAGAATAAAATTTGCATTTTTAAAATGTGACACAGAAATATCTGGTATTTCAGAATACATTAAAATAGGTATCTTCTTTTTTTCTATTTGTGAAATAATTTTAAATATGTCGTCTTTTTTATCTTTATCTTTAGAAATAGCATCATCAATAATAATACCCACACCGGTCATTAGTTCATCTATATTAAACGCCATATTATTCTTCTCCTGCAATAAAATCGACGACAAAATTCGCACCAGAAAGCAATTTGTCCTTTTTTAAATCGGCTAAATTTATTGAATAATCTATTCTTTCTAATAGTTGCTTTGCGATATATAATCCTAATCCTCGGCCCTCTTCTCCCTTTCCTGAAAAAAAAGGTTCAAAAATATAAGGTTTATCGTCGGGATTAATCCCAGGCCCATTATCAGAAAAAATAAGTTTTCCTTTATCTCCATCTAAATTAATGGAAATCTTTTTATCAGAATTTTTTACCTGATTTAGCCAGAAAATCGAATTATCAAGTAGGTTTAAAAACAATTGAAGTAAAATAGCTTCAGTGGATTTTGCTACCAACGGTGAGCCTTTTTTATTAACCTCAATACTAATTTTGTCTTTATTGAGTTGTTTTTTGTAAATACGTATAACTTTTTCCAGCATATCATTTACACGAATTTGCTTCCTGCGTTGTTTGGATGATCGAAATAACAATTGTATATCTTTTAACTGTGCTTCAACAAAGGAGAGCATTCCCTTTAGCTTTTGCAACTCTTCCTGTAATATATTGCTATCAATATTCCCATTAAAACTATCTTTAATTAAATCATCTAATGTATTTAACGCTTTGCTCATAAAAGACATCAAATCATGAGATGCAGTTTCAACGGATAAACCTACGCCAGCGAGTTCTTCTGTAGTTTCAGCACGCTGAACCAGAAATTTCTTTTCGGCATTATACCCTTTTTCTGTTTTGCTAATTAATGATAAGGACTTATTGTCTTTTATGGTTTCAAAATGCTTTTTAAGGTTATCAAAATCTTGTTGTATTTGTTCCGTCTTAAATATTTCATGAGCTTTTTTATTTTGAAGATTATTTCTATAAATATCATACGGGTGCTTGCGTATATAAGATAAAATTGTTTGAATGACACCGATAAAATCTTCATCTCCTTCATCAACACTGATTAATCCTTCGCGATTAGTCTTGTCTTTTAATTTTTTATTCTCATCTTTTGAGATTTCTATCCACCCTACAATTTGGTCATTGCTAAAAAATTGTCCCGCTCCAAATACTCCCCGCAAAGTATCTATCTGTAGCCAATCATCATTTGGTTCACCATATGGATAAACCCGAATTCCATCGCGGTATAGATAAATCCTATGACTTTTTATTAGAGACTTGTCATTTCTATCTAATTGATATTTTGCTGGCGCATTTGGCGCAAAATCAAAAATGAAAAAATTGAATTTGAAAGAACCACAAGAGGGATACCTTTTTTCTTTTGTTTTTTTATCTTCAAAATGTGTCCTGCATACTTTTTTCGCTCTTACATTAGGGTCGTCAAAGTTCAAAACTTGATTTTTCCCATTTATATTAAATCGATATTCATTCTTTTTGTTGTCAAAAACTCCATTTTTTATTTGAAACACTGGGTTGTTGGTGAGAAGATTTTTTAGGTTTTCAGAAAATTCATCACCAGCACTATATTTGTTATCATTAAATACAAAACCTATTTTAAATTGTTTTTCTTTTTCTTCTTTTTTACCAAATAACTTTGTAAAAATAGATTCCAACTTTGAAACATCCTTATAAGCGTTGTCTAACTTAGAAAAGGCCCATGCTCCCTTTAAATTAGAAATTTCTATACGCGTTCCTTTGTTATTACTCTTATCGTATAACTTATTGTTAACACGAACAGAACGATCAATAATAAATTGAGGTGTACGAGAAAAAACGGTTATGGAAATGTCTTCAAGAAATATTTCTTTCAATTCTCCATTTTCACTTAAATATTCATCATCAAATCGTGAAAGGTCATAATCAATAACATATTCTTCATTGGAACTAATAGGTTTTGTAATAATTTTAATATTTCGGCCTAATTTAAGAATTGAAAAACGACCAATACCCTTTTCACCTTGAATAATTCTTTTTTTTGTTTTTGTTAATCGTATACCATCACCTATATACTTGTTTGGTGTTGCAGGATTCATCCATGCATTTTTAATTACATCTTCTGTCATGCCTTCACCATTATCCTCAATAATAATTTTTGAGTGTTTATTTATTTCGAAATTATCACCAAAACCATTAAAGCTTATTTTTACCCAGTCTGCATCAGCATCATATGCATTCTTAATCAACTCAACAAGTGCAATACGTTCATTTTTTATAAGTTGTTCGCCAAGCATTGTTAATAGACGGGCGTAGGGCCGTATTTTCAATTTTTCTTTCAATTTTTCCTCCCAACAACGATAAATTCCTCAGCGTATACTTGACGACTATTGGAATCAGTAGTGAACTTCCCTTTTATATCACGGTATGGCGTAAGTATTTTACCGGAAACTTTTCTCTTAGTTATCTTTATATTTTTAAAACCAGCATTTAATAAAGATTCAACAAGATGCTTTGCGTTATCTACTCTTACTCCTTTAAATTCGGTATTGCCAACTACAAATAAGGCCAATCCATTTTTATTTAATATTGAATAAGATTTTTCAGCAGTAATTTGCATATCAATAAAGTATTTCGCTGTTGACTTTGATTTTATCTTTTCCGCTTCGTATAACTGCCATACTATTTTTTCGCCGGTTTTATTTAATCTTTTTATGTCTTCCTTGAATGTGTCGTCATGATATAAACTGCCAATACTCCCTTTGCGTAAGGTTTTATAATCTTCTGTGAACCCAAGCCACAATGATGAGAGTTGATGTAAATCTGCATA
>CAYQQA010000074.1:0-3899 GCA_964419805.1 Candidatus Woesearchaeota archaeon | reverse complement strand
ATTGAGTGTATATACACTCACCTATTTTCAACCCCAGGCTGCATTCAAAATGCAGCCTTTTATAATCAAAATGGCAGACTTATTCGACAACAAAATTGTTTGCAGTAACTGCAACAAAGAAATGGAAAAGAAAAAAGTAAACAAAAACGGATTCTTATTAAGAGCTGTCTTCTGTCCAAAATGCAATTCAAAAATAATCCATCCTTCCGACGAAAACGAATACAATAAGTTTATTAACTTAAAAAAAAGAGAATTCAAAGTAAAGATGAGACTTGTTGGAAACAGTTACGCTGTATCAATCCCGAAAGAAATAGTAACATTTATGAACGAACAAAGAAAACTAATGGATAACATGGTAAGATTATGCTTCGAAGATTTCGGAAAACTGAGCTTAAATTTTGACAAACTAATCAAAGACAAAAGCAAATTTTAAAATGGTGGAAAAAATAAAACTCAAAGTTGTTGAAGCGATGCAAGACGATGCATACAAAGGGATAGCAAGAATCGACGCTGAAGTAATGAGAAATCTTGAAATAAAAAGAGGTGATGTTATAAAAATAAAAGGAAGTAGAGAAACAGTTGCAATTGCTGATCGAGCTTATCCTGCCGATGTTGGAGAAGGAATAATAAGAATCGATGGAATCTTGCGAAGAAACGCAAAAACCGGAATCGGTGATATGGTTGAAATTTCAAAATCAGAAATAAAAGAAGCAAAAAAAGTGGTAATCGCTCCAGCCCAAAAAGGAATTATGGTTCAAGCAGAACCAGAAAACCTCAAACGAGGCCTATTAGGAAGAAGTCTTGTCAAAGGAGATGTCGTAGTATTGGGGGGCGTTCAAAGAAGAAGAGATCTATTCTCAGAAATGGGAATGGACGATGAATTCGGAGGACTATTCGGAGACATGCTAAACAACATGGGCTTGGGAAATTTAGGAGGCATGACCCAATTAAGATTTTTAGTTGTAAGCACAAATCCCAGCACGCCAGTAATAGTCACAGAAAACACGCAAGTCACACTCAATCCCAAAGCAGTTGAAATCAGCGACGAAAAAATCCCTGAAATAACTTACGAAGATATAGGGGGTCTTGAAGACGAAGTGAAAAAAATAAGAGAAATGGTCGAAATACCTTTAAAGCACCCTGAAATTTTCGAGAGGCTAAACATTGAACCTCCAAAAGGAGTCCTTCTCCACGGCCCGCCAGGAACAGGAAAAACGCTCCTTGCAAAAGCTGTAGCAAACGAATCAGACGCAAATTTCATTCTATTAAACGGTCCTGAAATCATGTCAAAATTCTACGGAGAAAGTGAAAAGAAAATTAGAGACATTTTTGAAGAAGCTGAAAAAACAGCGCCCGCAATAATTTTCATAGATGAAATTGACGCGATAGCTCCAAAAAGAGAAGACGTTCAGGGCGAAGTTGAAAGACGTGTAGTATCTCAATTATTGACAATGATGGACGGTCTTAAATCAAGAGGAAAGGTAATAGTTATCGGTGCAACAAATAGAGTAAACGCTATAGACGGCGCACTGCGAAGACCCGGAAGATTTGACAGAGAAATAGAAGTGGGTGTACCTGACAAAAAAGGAAGACGAACAATTTTGGGAATCCATACTCGGGGAATGCCGTTGACGAAAAGCGTGAAACTCGACGAAGTCGCGTCAATGACTCACGGTTTTGTCGGAGCAGACCTCGAAGCACTAACAAAAGAAGCAGCAATGAATGTATTAAGAAAACATCTCCATAAAATAAAACTCGACGAAGAAGAAATCCCTCAAGAAATTCTCGAAAAATTAATTGTAAAACACGATGACTTCATTGAAGCCCTAAAAGTTGTGCGGCCAAGTGCAATGCGCGAAGTCCTTGTAGAAACCCCCAATATAAACTGGGAAGACATCGGAGGCCTAGACTCAATAAAACAAGAACTAAAAGAAGCAGTTGAATGGCCAATAAAATATCCAGAAGATTTCAAAAGACTCGGAATAAGACCTTCAAGAGGAATTCTTCTTTACGGCCCGCCAGGAACAGGAAAAACACTTATCGCAAAAGCTGTCGCAAAAGAATCAGAAGCAAATTTCATTCAAATCAAAGGCCCTGAACTTTTAAGCATGTGGGTCGGCAAAAGCGAAGAAGGAATGAGAAAAGTTTTCGAACGTGCAAGACAAGTTGCGCCATGCATAATTTTCTTCGATGAAATCGATTCATTAGCAGGAAGAAGAGGAAACGAAACCGGAACAAAAGTCACCGAACGTGTGCTAAACCAAATGCTGGCAGAAATGGACGGCCTAGTCGATCTAAACGACGTCTTAGTTATTGGGGCAACAAACAGACCAGATATGATTGACCCAGGACTTTTGAGACCCGGAAGATTTGACAAAATACTTTTGGTCAACACTCCAACAGAAGCAGGCAGAGAAAAAATCCTAAAAATCCACACACAAAAAATGCCTCTCGAAAAAAACATTAGCCTATCAGAAATTGCAAAAAAAACAGACGGCTACACCGGCGCAGATGTCGAAGCACTCGTCAGAGAATCGGCATTGCTTGCGTTAAGAGAAAGTAGAGATGCAAAAATAGTAAAGAAAAAACATTTCTTAGAAGCACTTAAAAAAATAAAACCAAGCGTAACAAAAAACACGATTGAAATTTACAAAAAAATCGAAGACGCTTTTCTCAACACAGCGAAGACCGCAATCTCTGTAGAAAAGAGTTATTTAAATTAAAATGAAAGACACAATATTAATCGCTGAAGATGAAACCCTCCTTAGAGAATTACACCAAAAAAGATTCCAAACCTTCTTTAAAGATTACAAATTAGAAACTTACGAAAACGGTCGCCAATTAAAAGAAAGACTTGACGGAGGAACTGAAGGAATTGCACTGGTTTTCAGCGACGTTGACATGCCTGAAATGACTGGAATTGAAGTTACAAAACATAAATACGGAATTCCTTTTATTTTTACCACAGGAAGAGAAGAAAACAAACCAGATATTGAATCGGTTGGAGGAACTTATCTTTCAAAACCATGCAATCTAAAACAATTCCAAGAAGCAATAACCAAAGTGTTGCAAACTAATCAGTAGTTGCCATAACTTTTTTAGCCTCAACAAGAAAAGTATTTTCAGCTTGAGAAACTTTCGCATTCTTTTCTTCAACCAATTGCGGAAACTGATGCAAATTCCCGTTAGCTTCAAGATTTCTTAAAGCAATCAAACCTTCTGCCTTAAACTTTTTGTAAATCCATCTTGAACAAAACGGCAAGGTTTGATATTCTTCTTCAATAAATTTCAGAATCTTATTCGCTGACGGACTTCGTGCCAATTTAGTGTCCTGCAAAATGTAAATCCCTGAAGGCTTTCCATCGTGAACTCTGCCCTGCCCTGTCGAAGCAAAAGGCTCAACAGCAAAAAGACCTTCATCAATCTTAGTTTTTGAATTATTATCTATATTTGGAACAGTCAAACCAGCATGAAGCTCATGTTGTTTTATCTCATGCCCTGACAAATTTATTATGGGAGAAAACCCCAAATCCTCAATCGCATGTTGAATCACCCCTCCAATTTCAGAAATAGAAATTCCTTTTTTAATTTTTCCAGAAGCACTTTCTAAAGCTTTTTCCGACGCTGAAATTAATTCCCTGTTCTCTTCGGAATTTTCTAAATCCATTGAAAAAGCAGTATCTGCAACCCAGCCATCAACATGAACTCCCAAATCCACTTTAATCAAACCATGCGCAGTTTCACACCCATTATATGAAGGAGTAAAATGCGCTGCAACATTATCTATAGAAAGATTCACAGGAAAAGCCGGCTTACCTCCCAATTCAAAAATCTTGTCTTCAATCTTCTCAGCAATTTCAATTAACAATTTATTTTTCTCAACAATTTCCCTCGCAAAC
>CAYQQA010000073.1:0-3920 GCA_964419805.1 Candidatus Woesearchaeota archaeon | reverse complement strand
ATTCATCTCACCACTTTAGTGGTGAGGGTTCTTGCGCGGTTCTAAATGCGGAGAGGTTACTGATTCTACTGCCGTAGTGAACTTTTACACCGGGAGATCAAAAGTTTTTGGTTTTGTGACTTTCAAAGAAAAAGAAAATGCTAAAAAAGCTATTGCAGAAATGAATGGGCATGAAGTTAAAGGTCGGAAACTCAAAGTAAGATCTGCGAAACCTGAAGAAAAAAAGAAAGATAAAACTGAGAAAAGTTTTGATGAAGGAGTTGAAGAGGGTAAAGAAAATAATGAGAAATAAAATCATGAAAGGTTTGGCTGCGGTTTTGATGATTAGTTCTTTAGCTGGTTGCGCTGGAAAAAAATCTACAAATCTCGAAGGTTTTTCTTCAGAGGATGGAGAGCATACTACAAAAATAGATTATCGCGTAAATAATTCGGGAAATGTAGAGATTTCTCTTTATAACATTCTTGGGCAAAAAGTTGAAACACTTTTAGATACAGAAAAAGAAAGAAGAAAATATAATTTTGTTTTTGGCTCTTCTGGATATCCTGAAGGAATTTATTTTTGCAGGATTGAATCGAACGGGAAAATTTTTTATAAAAAAATAGGTTTGGGAGCTAGAAGGTGTTTTCCTTTTTTCCGACTAAAAGTTGTGAGTAGGCTTTCGATACTATTTTTTCTTCTCCTGTCTTAGGATTTGTTGAGGCAACAGCAATATTGACATTATAAACTCCGGATTGTAAGTTTTCAGGAACTTGAAAAGAGAACAGAACTTTTTCAGCTCCTGCATCAAATCTCTTAAGAAGATACTCTTTAAAAAAATGTACATCTTTTTCTGGATTCTCTGAATCTGAAATTCGATTTCTATTCTTTGCAAGATTCCTCATTGGACTAGATAGGTCATCATCTTGATTTTCCCATTGAAACCATAAACTGTCGGGCATTATTACTCTTCCAGCGCCGTCTACTTTTCTCTGCAGATTTAATGAAAGTTGGATTCTGCCTTCATAACTTCCTGTCTCAGGATTTTTATTAAGACCGGATACAAAAGTTAAAAAGTCTACGGAATCACCTTGGTTAACGTTATAGTCTGGAAAGATTACATTTTTGTTCCCTGATTTTAGTATTTTATAGGCAGGTAAAGTTAATATTCTGTCTGTTCCTTTAGGGAGTTCTACTATTGATCTTGAAAAAGATTCCCTTTCACCATCCATGGAACTTACTGCCATTGAAATTTCATATTTTTTTATTCCTGTGCTGTCTGGAGAAATGTTATGGAAAGGCATTGAAGGCAGTGAAGAATAGAACCATTCGTTTTCGCTTAAAAAGTCAACAGATAGAGTATCTCGGGCATAGTAAAGAGTATCCTTATTGCCATATTCATTTACAAGAATTTCCAACCTGGCCCGAAAAGTATTTTCTTTGATTCCAAGACTTTTTTTTATAAAAAATGTATGTGCTCCTGCAAAAAAAGTGTTAAAGTAATCCAAAGAATCATTTGTTTTCAGAGGAATCAAGGTAATTAAGTTTTTAACTCCCAGCGTGTCTCTTCCCCCAACTAAAACAACGGAATAATTTTTCATTAAATCTTCTCTGGCTTCAGCTATTGTTTTTGGGGCATCTGGACTTTGTATTGAAAGTATCGCATTAACAATTTGCGTTTCATCGCTTTTGCTTACATATGCAAGATTAACATCATCATAAGAAATTCTAAAATAACTATCACTGCCTTCTTCAGCTACAACATGCAATGGACCTTGAGGCAATTTCCAAGTGAAACTCGTTTTGCCGTTATTTATGAAGTCTATTTCATGTGCAGGCCCTAACTGGGTTGCGAGATTAAAAATATCATCATGCTCAGGATCACCTCCAAGATGGTAGCAACCACATTTGTACTTAAACCAAGGGACCCATCTTTCTTTTATGTCTTCGATATGAGAATTTCCAGGTTCTAGATCGGTGTCTAATCCTGAAAAAAAATCTTCAAAAAGAGAGTCTGCTTTTTTTAATCCTTCTTGTGAATTAATATTTAAATTTTGAATTTTGTTGTAGTTCTTTTCTTGTTTTGAGTCAGGGCCACTTATGTCTGCAAGATTTCTTAAATTATGGTACATTAAAGTGTAAGCCACAGCACTATCATTCCTTAAACCTTGTTCCGAGTTTTTGAATCTAAAGTACAAAGATTTTTCATAGGGAGTTTTGTACTGAAAGCCGTCCCTACTCTCAATCATTCTTTTATGGTCTTTTTCACTTTTGGGCATATAAGGATTCCTCAAGCTCACACATCCGGGATTTAAGAAGGTTGCACCTAAAGAAATCACCAAAGGAAATGTTATTTTTTTTACGAAGGAATTAAGTGTTTTTCCCATGGAATTAGATGATTTTGAAATTTATAAATTTTATTATTCTAAAGTGATACTTTTATTTAGCAAGTTTTTTAAATAATGATTCATTAAGTTTGTTAATTAAAATTGAGGAAAAAATGAATAAAGTTTTGATTGGGCTTTTTGCTGTGTTTTTGATTTTTGGACTTACAAATTTTGTTAGTGCGAACCCTCCAAAGGACGACAGCTTAAATGTTGTTGAAGAAGGAGGTTGGGATGCTGATGGAGGAGTAATTGGAATCGGGGGAGAACCTTTAGACGACGGACCTGAGAATGGAAAACTTGGGTTCCCATACATTGAGCTTGAAGAACACGGCTGGGGCGGAGAGCAGGATTGATTTTTAAAATAATTCTATTAAGGCATTAAAGTTTACATAGGTTGGGCTGGTTTATTTTTTAGAGAGTTAGTTTCGTTTTGTTGAGGTTAGATTTTAATGAATTCAGGAAAAATTTATAATCTTGATAAAGCATTTCTAAAATTATTGGTCCATTAATAAACATGAAAAATTTTTCATATAACTTTTATATTTATAAACTTTTATTTCCATTCAATTTTACAACTCTTAGTTGTATCTTTCAATGACCACAATATTTATAAAGTCCATTTTCTTGATCTTTCTAACTAAACTTCGGAGATAAAATGAATAAAGCAGTTATTGTCATCGCGATTTTGCTTGTTCTTGGAGCAGGATTCATTGCTTTGATGCCGAGTGCAGAGGCATATGTTTCTAATTCAATGCCTTGTTTGATGCTTGTGGATGTTGATGGGGAAATGGATTTTCAGGTTGTAAGCTGTTCTGAATATGCAAGCGGAAACTACGACTGAGGTGATTTAATTTTTATTTTTTATTTACATTCTCCTTTTATATAATATTCGACTTCTTTGTGCCCACAGGCGAAGCAACTGTTTGAGTAAGTTTGTTTTTCGGGAAATCCGCATACAGGTTCATAAACCTCGACACATGTTTCAGATTCTCTACTTCCAATTTCACATTTAGAACACAATTCTTCGCATGGAATTTCCAAAAGGTTTTTGCATTCATCACTTAAATAGTTTGGCGCAACTCCAGGGCATCGAATTTCATTTTCTTCGCCGTCGTAAAAAGTTGTTCCGCCCCCTGTAACCAAACTCAAAGACATGAAATAATTCCCACAGATATGAACACTTGCTATGTTTTTGTCAGCGCAAAGACTTTCTGGGAAAACTAAATTTTGACTTTCAGAATTTGAGTTTAAAAGAAAAAAAATAATTACTGCAAGAATTAAAATTATTGGTATGAAAAGATATTTTTTCATTTTCGCGGAGCTTTAATTTTCAAAACCCCTTTTGAAAAAGAAATTTTTGCTTTTGATGAATTCAAATCCGGCAATGTTGTTGAATAATTAAAAGTCTGCGCTGAACTTTCCACATGAAAAAAATCTTTTTTTTGAGTTTTTTTAGAATGTTTTTTCATTGCTTTTACCAACAACTGATTTTTTGAAATTTTCACTTTAACATCTTTTTTATCAAAACCGTACAAAGGAATTTCCAACGAAACCTC
>CAYQQA010000072.1:0-4044 GCA_964419805.1 Candidatus Woesearchaeota archaeon | reverse complement strand
AATTAATATTTCTGTTTTGTGATTCTTTTAAAATTTTAATCAAAAATATTTATTATCTTTCATTTAAGTAATATCTTTTCAAAAAGTTCAAGTTTTCAAACTTAACAAAATCCTTCGCTTCGCTCAGGCTAATACAATTGTTAATCTAGTAAAATCAGTTTAGTTGTTATTTTATCCTCGAAGTTTTTGCATTATCTCTAAATTAATATGCGAACTAAGTGGGCCAATCCCCTAGATGTTTTCATATTGATTGTTTATTATATCGCGAACGAAATGGGCACCCTTTAACCACCGAAATCCTTAAATATAAATTGCTCCCTGTGTTTTAATGAAAAAGATAATATTACCAATTTTTGTTGTGTTTTTAATGATTTCATTTTTGTCAGCGCTGAATATAGAGATTAACAAAATAAGTGAGGATGAGACAATGGTTGAGGGAATCAATAAGCCTGCGGTTTTCACGCTTGAAATCGAGAACAAAGGGGCTGAAACGTCAATTGAGTTTTTTAATTTTGTGGGGTTGAGAATGAGTCCGTCAAATTTTATTCACTTCGACACGCTTGAAAAAAAACAGATAAATCTGAGTGTTTCACCAATCGGTGATTTTCCTTACATGGGATATTTTTCTTTCCAGTATTTTGTGAGAGGTTCTGACGGAGCGCAAATCGAAGACAAACTTCTTTTCAACAGAATAAAATTCGAGGACGCGCTGGAAATTGGAGCAGCGTCGATAAATCCAGACTCAGCCTCAATAAATATTTACGTGAAAAATAGGGCGAACTTCAATTTTGAAAACATCGACGCTGAATTCACATCATCATTCTTTAATTTCAGCGAATCGTTCTCTCTTGCACCAAAAGAAACAAAAACATTTGAAGTAAAATTAAACAGAGAAGATTTTAAAGAACTGCTCGCAGGAGTCTACGTTTTGAGGGGAAATTTCAAATCGCAGGAAGCAGAGGCGTCGCTTAGTTCTGAGTTGGAATTTAAAGAAAGAAAAATTCTTGCAACAAAGGAAACTTCTTACGGTTTTTTGGTGAGCACGACACTTGTTAAAAAATCAAACGAAGGAAATATTTTTACAGACGCTGAAACAAAAATTGAAAAAAATATAATAACAAGGCTTTTCACAAGTTTCTCACCATCGCCGGAGAGTATTACAAGAGACAGGTTCAAAATAACTTACACTTGGAATGAGGAACTCGCGCCGGGAGACTCACTTGATATTACAGTAAGGACAAGTTGGGTTTTCCCTTTCATTCTTTTGATAGTTGTTGTTGCCGTTGTAATTTTCGCTAAACAATATTCAAGAACAGATTTATCGTTGAAAAAGAAAATTACTTTTGTGAAGGCAAAAGGGGGTGAGTTCGCGCTCAAAGTTTCGGTTTATGCAAAAGCTCACAAATATCTTGAAAAAATAAATGTCACTGACAGAATTCCTCCGTTGGTAAAGCTCTACGAAAAGTTCGGCGCTGAAAAGCCTGCGAGAGTCAACGAAAAATCAAGGTTCATCGAATGGAAGTTTGATAAACTCGAGGCGGGGGAAGTCAGAGTGATGAGTTACGTAATTTACTCCAAGGTTGGTGTTTTAGGAAAGTTCGCACTTCCGTCAGCAAGAGCGTTCTTCGAGAAAAACAACAAAGTCCACGAATCAGAATCAAACAAAGCTTTCTTTGTGACAGAACCTAAAGGTTATGAGATGGATGAGTGAGATTTAATTTTTTTGTAAATCAATAAACTTCAGAATCTTGGAATAATCACTGAGGAAACATAACCTCTTTTATAGCGACTAGCGTTAGACATGTAAATATCTGCAATGTTCAGAACTCTTTTTGTCTCTAAAATTAAATCCTCAGGCAAATCCCCTTTTCATAAAACCTGAAACAAACCATTATATAAAAATTTAATTATTCCTAGGAAATACAAAATAAAAATCCCTCCACCCAGACTCGAACTGGGGATCTCCCGGGCACTGCGAACTCTTGGCTTTTCAGATTTCATTTAATTTCCAACGGAATATCCATCTTAGTGAACCGAACACTACAGCCAGGCGCTCTAAACCACTGAGCTATGGAGGGTAAAATAAATAGTATAGTTGTGTTTTTAAAGGTTTTTTAAAACAATGATGTTTAAAAATACAAATTGATTAATTAAGTTATGGTTGAAAAAGGAAGGTTATTACTCGTAATTTTTTCAACAGTGGGGATAATATTTTTGTCAACACTTTTAATAATTTCTTCAAAGGAAACAATCGAAAAAGGTGCCACACCTGTAACAGGAGCTTCAATGGGGGTTCAGGGATGGACAACAAAATTGTAGGGAGATTCAAATGCCCTATGAAGCAACAGAAGTATATATAGACCAAGAATCATACCAGGGTTTTGAAGATGTGGAAATCCCTTTGAAATATGAGCATCAAGGAAGGGGTGAAGAAGGAATTTTTGGCTTCTTTGGTGTAAAAGAAAAAGGTATTGTTTTGGTGAAAAATGTTGATAGTGAAACGGGTTATTTCAAAATCAATATGGAGTTTGAAACACTCGAAGATGGAAAGCATATTCAAACAACGGGAGGATACGTTCAACCAGGGGAAACAAGAGAGTTTACTCTTCTTTATGATATAGATGAAGATGTAGATGTAAAATTTACTTACTCAGTAAATCCCGGAAAAAAACGGTAACTAAACCCGTTACAAAATACAGGAACGTTGAAAAAACAAGAACGGTCACAAGATACAAAACAGAAATTGTCTGTGATTAAATTTCTCTAAAGGAATTCTCTATAGCTTTGTTTTATCACAATAAGCAACAGTTCAGAGAAGGGCCAACACCATTTTTCTTGGACTCTACAAACGTCGATGGAGAATGCGTCGGCGAAAACTGTGTTAATGTCCCAGATGTTTTTTACTTAGTAAACTATTTATTCAGAGGCGGACCTGCACCTGTTTGTGTATATTGACAAACCACCAAATTTATTAACTCAGAATAATTAATTAAAACATGAAAAAGAGACATGATAAACATTTTTACAAAAAGCGGAAGCATCGTCTGAGACTTTCGGCTCTCGCGGTTTCAAAATTTTTCATCGCGGTTCTTGCGTTTTTTCTCGGTCTTGTCATCGGCACATTGACTGACAACGTTTTCGCAACACTTTTAATCGCGTTCGCGGTCGCAACAACGGTTTACCTTTTATCAGTTCTTCACATTATGGAAAAGTTAAAGATTTAATTTATACAAATCCAAAAAAGTTTTATTAAAATCATTTCGTGCTTCCTTCTTGAAGCATACCATTTTTCAAAAGGAATTTTAATTTTATCAAAACTCATTTGTTTATTGTACAAAGAGATTAGTCTTTCTGCAGGATCTCTCACAAGAGTCAAGAACCTTGGCTTTTTATTCGGAACAAGCTTATGTAAATTATAATACGCAGCATGTCCCGAAATAAATTTGGCTTTTTCTCTATTTTTCATAGGTCTTTTTTCAAAGGGGGGTTTTCTGTTTTTCCTTTTCACCCAAGGCTGTCCGATATGAACAAACTCATCATTCTCCAAAGGCTTTAAACACAAAATACAAACCATGTTTTCTGTCAACTAGCTGGATTATAAATAGCTCAAGGTGAGAAAACGTGTACAGAATTATGTACATGAAAATGTACACAAAAATTCACTCGGGATTATTTATAAAAAAAGAATCTAACTTTTTCATGCAATTAAATAAGATCCATTGTGTAGATGTTTTAGAAGGGTTAAAGAAATTAGACAATGAGAGCATTGATTGTATTATTACTTCTCCTCCTTATTGGGCATTAAGAGATTATGGCAATAAAAAACAAATCGATCTAGAAGATCATCCTCAAGATTATATCAACAAAATTGTAGAAATCTTAAAAGAGTGTAAAAGAGTTTTAAAGAAATCTGGGACAATTTGGTTTAATCTAGGAGATTCTTATTATTCAAAATGTGGAAATGAAAAAAATAGTGATTATCAAGATAGGTGCTATCGGAGATTCTATCATGTCTCTTCCTACTCTTGTAAATATCAAAAAAAG
>CAYQQA010000071.1:0-4065 GCA_964419805.1 Candidatus Woesearchaeota archaeon | reverse complement strand
TTTTTGTTGGTCAGGAATTTTCTTAGAATACATTCTCCCTCTCGCCAGACTCTTTTAACACATATCTATATCTAAGTCCATTCATTTTCAAAAAATAAATATCAGAAGGCCTTATGTAATACCAACCCTCAGATAGAGACCCACAATTGACACATCTATTAAATTCATCTTTGCTAATTTCAAAAGAATCATTAAAAAATTTCATTAAAGGAAGCAAAGAAGCAGAACCTATGGCGAGAGCAACTAAAACTCCTTTAAAATCATTCCCAATCTTTTCCAACATAATTCCAATTATACAAAATACTTTAAAACCTTTTTTATTTAACAAATTAATGAATAAGAAAATTTACACAGGAGAAAAAAAGAAAAAACCAGTCCGAAGTTTATCTGGTGTCACACCTTTGACAGTTGTTCTAAAACCGAGAAAGTGCAATCACGGAACCTGCGTTTATTGTCCTGGCGGAGACTTTGTACCCCAAAGTTACACAAATAAAAGCCCTGCAATAATGCGCGCCATGGCTCTGAAATACGACCCTTATCAACAAGTCAAAGCCCGCCTCAAAGCGCTCAAAGCAATGAACCACCCCGTCGACAAAATAGAGTTAATAATTCTCGGAGGAACTTTTCTCCAATATCCAAAAAGCTATCAATCCGAATTCGTTAAAAAATGCTACGACGCACTAAACGATTCCGAATCAGAAAATTTAAAACAAGCAAAAAAAATAAACGAAACCTCAAAACACAGGTGCGTCGCATTTTGCATAGAAAATAGACCAGACAACTGCTCAATCGAAGAAATAAAAACAATGCGCGAATTCGGATGCACCAGAGTTGAAATAGGAGTTCAAAATCCAGACAATGAAATTTACAAAAAAATAAATCGCGGACACTTTGTAAAAGACGTCATCGAAGCGACAGAAAATCTAAAAAACGCCGGATTTAAAATTGGATATCATCTGATGCCCGGCCTGCCTTTCAGCAATTTTGAAAAAGACTTAAAAAATTTCAAAATTATTTTCAGCAACGAAGACTTCAGGCCAGACCAACTTAAAATTTACCCTTGCCAAATCGTCGAAGATTCTCCTTTAATAAAAATCTACAAAAAAATAAATTACAAACCCTACAGCGAAGAAGAAACAAAAAAAATAGTTTCAGAAATTTACAAAATCGTTCCAGAGTATTGCAGAATAATGAGAGTAATGAGAGAAATTCCTAAAGAAAAAATCAAATCACCAGTCAGACTTGACTTAAGAAAAGATGTTGAAGAAAAATTAAGAACCCAAGGCATAAAAATCAAAGAAATAAGAATGAGAGAAACCGGATTCAGCAAAGAAAAAAAAGGAGAACTAAAATTAAGAATTTTAGAGTACAATGCCAGCAAAGGAAAAGAATTTTTTCTCGAAATTATCAACGACAAAGAAATAATTTATGGCCTTTTAAGATTGCGCTTCCCAAACAAAACAGATTTAGATGAAATAAAAAATTGTGCGCTGATAAGAGAACTTCATGTCTATGGTCAATCTTTAAAACTCGGAGAAGAAGGAAAGCTTGGACAGCACACCGGTTTGGGAAAGTGGCTGATGAACCAAGCTGAAAAAATCGCAAAAGAAAACAACTTTGAAAAAATTGCAATCATCTCAGGAATCGGCGTCCGAGAGTATTACAAAAAACTCAATTATAAATCAAAAGGCGAATACATGATTAAAAAGATCAAATAATTCATCTTGAGTTTCTAGTATTTAGAATCAAGGTTTGATCAGGATTTGTTTGGTCAAAAATTTTTTGATTATCATTTTCAAAAGTACACTCAATTGATTTTAGCCTGCTAACATCATTTAACCTATAAATCACTCTTGCAGCATTTTCAGGCACCACACCGTATCCTGGAATATTTAAACCATAAACCCTCAACACTGTTTCTCTCGGTTCAACTCTACATAATATTTTTTCAAAATAACCTCTTACCCCATTACGACTTTTTTCAGGAATAGAATCTTCAAATAAAAAATTCACAAAACATTCAGGCAAATTATAAAACCCATATAACCTAGGCTCTTCCCCATCTCTCTCAAACATTACCAAAGGGGAATCGCTAAATATTTCCCTAAAAATATTTTCAACATTATCAGATTCATAAAATCCACATTCATCAGAGAAAACAAAATCATAACTAACTCTCTGAGCTCTTGGATAAATCGCATAACTCTTTTTATTAACTTTGTTAACTTCTAACCATGCCTGATTAGGATGAACCCCCCAAACCAATCTTGAAATATCCTCTCTAACACATTTCATTTGTTCTTCAGAAAGTTTTCCATTAAAAGCCAACTTCACCTTCCCCATAAAAAAACCAAACAAAAATCTTTTTTAAATATTTATATAATTTTTTTCAGATTTGCAAAAACTTTCCAAAAACAAAAAACTGAATTCGGACAAAATTATTACAAAGCTATGGAAAATATTTATTCAACAATTAAAACAAGTGATTTCAACCAATCTTAATCTTTCCTTCCTGCCAGTCTCTTAAAATTAACTTGGCTGCTTTGTCGGAATCAATTTTACCTCCCCTTTTCAAAAAATTCTTTTTCCTTCCCAAAGCATCAATTAAAATTTCAGAATCACCTTTTGCATTAATTTTGTAAAACTTTTCAAAAACCCCTGGAAACTCATTCATCAAATTAGAAACAACATTTTCTGAATCTTTAATTTGATTATAAGACCGCGCGCCGATTTTAACATGCTGTGAAATTTTCCCACTTTCAAAAGTAGTATATTCTTTCTTAGGAATAACTCCCGGCGTGTCAATCAATAAAATATTTTTGTCAAGCTTCAATTTCTGAACACCTTTAGTAAAACCTGCTTGTGAAGAAAATCCTGCGGATTTCTTACCCACAAGTAAATTAATCAATGACGATTTCCCAGTATTAGGATACCCGACAACACCCACAACAACCTTCTCGCCAGACTTATCAACACTTTTTGAAACCTCTTTAATTTTATCTCTTAACTTTTTAATGCCTTTCCTCTCTTTACAGGAGACAACAACACCCTCTTCAAGTAAAACATTTTTTTTCAAATCAGATTTATTCACTGCAAAAATTATCTTCTTCCCAAAATCTTTCACAATTTTCTCTAACTCCTTGTTCCGCGTGTCCTCAACAAATCTCGCATCCAAAACTTCAATTAAAATATCCGATTCTTTCAAAACATTTTTCAAAACTTCCGGAAACTTCGCCTTCTGTTTTTTCACATTCTTAGGATCACGAGCCTGCCCAGTTCGTCGCGAAGAAAAGCTATATCTCGGTTTCATCAAAAATCAAAGAAAAACAAGTTTAAAATTATTTTGAATTAAAAAAGAACATAAGAAAGCTTAACACCAAATTCAAGCGTGCTATTTAGAGGCTCATAAGTCGGAAGCTCTACAGTTTGGCCTGAATCCTTGAAAGTTGCAGTTATATCTTCGACATCTGAATCAGCAATATTCCAGTACTGAACATAAAAACAAAAATCCGAAAATCTATCGTCCTTTTGCCCAGAATAATTATCACCAAAGAAAGAAAGTCTTACCCCCCATCCACTGGGTTGATTGTTTGTTGCATCCGAAAGATAAAATTTATCATTCTTCACATCACTCAAACGACTTTTTTGAGTTCCCTTCAGCAAATGGTCATACTCTAAAGAAACCCTAAAAACAAATTCAGGCTCAGGACGCTCTATTTTGACCTCAAATCCCGCAGGCAAAAAAACATATCTCGATTGCCGGTTATAACCATAGGCTGATTTTGACAAATAGTCATTCAAAACTCTCACACCGATTCCCGCAAAAGGAATAATATCCACATTTTCATTGCTCGTTGAAAAACTTGGACCATAAGTCAATTTAGCTCTAAACATTGAATTAAAAACATTTTTAATTGAGATAGGTTCTGTGTAGCCCTCCTCCGTCAAAAGACTTCCATCATAATCAAAAAGCCCTAAACTCGCATCAAATTCAGTTCTGAATACAGAATGCCCATCATCTCTAAACAACAAAGCACCCAACATTCCAGAAACCCCTCCCTCTTT
>CAYQQA010000070.1:0-4278 GCA_964419805.1 Candidatus Woesearchaeota archaeon | reverse complement strand
CGCCGGACGTGGACAGCGCCAGCGCTACCCCAATCGCCGACCGTGCCTACGAAGATCCTTCAATAAAATTCCTTTCTCAATTTCTTTCTTCTCAAAATTAACAATTGCGGAATCGCCGGTGTTTATTTTAAAATCTGAAATAATATTTTTACCGTCGAAAAAATTAACTTGTGTTTTGTTGCCCTTAATCTTTTTTTTACTGGCGACCTTTGTTATTTTATTTTTTGAATCTTGTTCTTTTATTTCTTGTGCTTCAAATTTTCCGTTTTTTGAAATCCCGAGCTTGTAATGTTTCTTCGAAGGCAAAACACTCACGCTGTCAAGAAAAAACACTGGTTGTTTCACATCCTTTGCTTTCTTTGAATTAATCAAGATATTTCCTTCATAAAGAGCTTTTTTAACTTCTTTCTTGTTCTGCGCAATTTTCAAAATGTCTCTCAAAAACACAAGCACCGGCACACTTTGTTTTAAATTCCCTTTAGTCACAACTACATATTTCGTCCCTTTCCTCGGTATTGGCCAGTTTTTAGGCACTTTTTGTCTTTTTAGGTGCATTTTAGTTTATTACTCTCATTTCATTCAATAAAACATAATAGAAACCTGCCCTCATTAATTCAAATCTTACTGTGGTAAAATATAATTTTCTTGCTGTAGCTCTCTCTGTCGATATTGGTTCTTTCCCACCAAGTTTTCTCAGGTCATTCAATGTTTTGGCAACTATCTCTACAGACGTTTCCGGCCTTCTATTAGTGATTGTTTTGTGGATACTCCAAAAACTGTATCCTGGAATAAAGATTCCTGCCAATTCATTCAAGTTATATCTCCTTTGCATTTTTCTCCTGTTTTTCTTTTTCTTGTTTGTTTTTTATATTTTGTGTTTTCATTCTTTTTTTATCGTCTAAATTCAAACTAATTATCTGAAGACTTGAAGCTTTCATCGGAACATCTGAACTCGAGCCATCCATTTTTTTAACAGTTATTCCGTCTAGGAAAACCCTGAGTTTTTTTATTTCTATCTTTTTCACCTTAGCTTTCTTGTTCTTAAACTTGCCCCTCATAATTTTCACTTCGTCCCCTTTCACAAGAACAATATTTCTCATGGTGTGTTTTTTTCTAAGCTCTTTGGATAAATTCACAGAGAACATCTTTCTTTTTTTGTGCAACGGCGCTTTTGCAGAGTACTTTCTCTGTTTTCCTGGCCTTTTACTTTCTTTCCATTTTGTTGAAAATTCTTTTTTCATTTTAATGAACTACTGAAGCAATTTTGGCAACTTGTGGCCAACGCTCCATAACCTCCCTTGCAATAGGTCCTTTAATTTGTGTTCCTTTTGGATTTCCTTTTTCATCTTTTAAAATTGCAACCGCGTTGCTTTCAAAACCAATTCTTTCGCCGTTTTTTCTTTTGAAAGGTTTTTTTTGTCTTATCACCACAGCGTCGAAAACTTTCCCTTTCATGTCTGGAATTCCTTTTTTAACACTGACTTTTACCCAATCTGCAATTTTTGCCGCAGTTTGTTTTCCTTTCTTTGCCTTGCTTTTTTTGACTCCAACTATCTTTACCATTTTCGCCCCACTGTTGTCGGATGAAACCAACCAAGTCCCGATGTTCAAACCTTCTGTCGCTCTCGCGCTAATCGCTTTCATTTAATGCCCCCCTATATCTTTGTATCAAAAGATCGTAATGTTCCAACCACTCAACTTTTTGGCCATCATAATAAAATGAATTAAAACTTAATTTACCTCCAAAAATTCCTACTGAAAATTTGGGAGACGATATTGAGATTTTAACATATTCTTCATTTGCCATTTCTCCAACCATTAAAAGACCTCTCTTGTTATTCCTCATTACTACTGCTTTAAATCTAATGCCATTCCCCATGTTTATCACAGGGACAATATCTCGTGGGCTTAAACTTTCTATTTCTCTCATGTTTGTGATTTTCTCTAATTTCATTTTTTATTTCCTTCAAAAGATTTAATTTTTTCATCGACGACAAAATGAATAATTTTACTTAACGGCCTGCATTCTCTGATTCTTATCAAATCTCCTAAATTTATTTTCTCTCGAATGCAGTCTGGAAGTCTCGCATGAATTTTTGTTTTTGTTTTTTTATACCTTTCATATTTTGGGATGTAAACCATTCTTTCAAATTCTATAACGACTCTTTTAGGAAACTTTTTAACAACAATCCCTTCAAAAATCCTTTTCCGCGTTTTTAATTTGCCGTGAAAAGGACAATTGACATCAGAACAACTTCCTGCTCCTGCTAATTTTTCTACTTTTCTCTCTGCCATTTTCTCTTTCGCTTTTTTCATTTTCTTTGCCTTAATCGCTTATGGATTCTTTGTTGAAGCCGAGTCTTTCCAGAGAGTCTTTGATTTTTTTCCTGTGGTCTCCCTGAAGCTCTATCATTCCGTTTTTGTAAGTCCCACCGCAAGCGAACTCATTTTTCAGAGTTTTTGCGATTTTCTTCACATCCACGTCGCTCTCGAATCCATTGACAACTGTGACGATTTTTCCATATCTTTTCTTATCCGTCGACACACTTATCTTCTGCGAACTTTTTGCAATTTGTTCACAAACGCAAGCTTGTTTTGGCAAGCCGCACTTTGGACATATTTCCATGTTATTTGTTATTCAACGCCTCCTTATAGGATTTGTTGAATGTCATTATCTTTGCAAGCGTCCTTTTCGCTTCTTTGACTTTGGAACTACCTGTCTTGGCAGCTTCAGCTCTTGCTTTAACAATTTCGAACTTTAGTTCTTTCATTTTTTTTTCACGTTCCTTGCTTCCCATATTCGCTATTTCTTTACTTTTTAACATTTTTCTCTCCAGTTTCTATTTCTTCAATATTTTTTTTAATTTGATTTACAAGTTTTTCGTTTACTTCTACACTGTCTTTTAGTTCCACGTAAGGCGACAAAATGCTCACTTTTATCCCCACAGTTCCCGGTTTTGTTTCAGCTCTTGCCTTGGCACGATCAACAATTTTTGCGCTGTCCCCTGTTTTTTTTAAATAACCCTGGCCAAATCTCCAAGTCTTAGCCCGTGCCCCGGGAAGTTTTCCACTTAGTCTGATTTCAACTCCCAAGGCCCCCGCATTCATGATTCTCTGAAGAGTTCTGTAAGATATAGCCTTAAATCTTATCGGCCCAAATCTTTCCAAAGACAATGCAATCTCATCAGCAATAATTTGCGCATCAAATTCAGGATTTTTTATTTCATCAATTTCTATATGTGGATTTTCTAACTTGAATTTAGTCTTGATTATTCTCGTTAATTCGTCAATTCTTTCTCCTCTTTTTCCAATAATCAAACCAGGCTTGCTTGTTGAAATAATAATCTTTTCTCCGACAGGAGTATACTCTATTCTAACTCTGCTAATTTTTCCTTTACCTAAATTTTTCTTTATAGATTCTCTCAGCGAAAATTCTGATTTCTTAAATGCAACTGTTTTATTTTCTTCCATTTTTTTCTCCAGTTTTTTTCTTTTCTTTTTTTAGTTTTGATTTTTCCCTCGCAACAATTCTAATGTGGGTTCTTTTCTTTCTAACTCTTCCAAACCTCCCAAGAGGCCTTTTTCCGATATTTGCAATAGCTTCAGTTATTATTGAGTTGTCTATGTCCGTTGCATTTGCGGCAAGGCTTTCCAAAAGAACAACAAAATTTTTAGATGCTTTAGCAGGGAATCTTCCAGACATCATCCTTTTACCCTTTCTATGAGGAATCTCGCCTTTCATTGGAACAGCTTTTTTGAGATTAACCACTTTATCAAGATCTCTGACAGCATCTGCAATGCTCTTTCCTTTTATAAATTTGCATATTGCAATACTTTGTTTTGTTGAAATCGGAATATTTGACGCACTCACAAGAGCAAATTCTCTTTTAGTTTTTTCTTTTTTTCCTTCTTTTATTTTTTGATTTTTATCTTCGCTTTTTTCTTCAACTTTGTTTTCAGATTTCTTTGTAGCCTTTTCATCCAACTTCTCTTCAGCTTTTGCAACTTTTTCTCCAGTTTGTTTTTTAGTTTCCTTTGCCATTTTATTTCTTTGATTTATGTTTTGTTCCTTTAGTTGCGCCAACACCTGCGCTTCCATGTTTGACCCTTCCTCTAGTCAGAGAAAATTCTCCGATCTTATGGCCGAGCATTTCAGGAATTACATCAACCGGGACAAAATTTTTCCCATTGTAAACCTGAATTTTCATGCCCACCATCTGCGGAACGACAACAATATTTCGATTGTGTGTCCTGACTTTTTTTTCATTAGCTATCTTT
>CAYQQA010000069.1:0-4317 GCA_964419805.1 Candidatus Woesearchaeota archaeon | reverse complement strand
GTTAAGGATTTGGCGCGTGATAAATTTGAGGATGCGAAGCAGATGGAAGACCTTGAGCTTATGAGGAAGTACAGTTCGCAATTAGTGAAGCTTGACGAGAAACTTATCGAAGAGAGTAAAGAGCTTTTGGAGGCGATGGGAATTGGTGTTGTGCAGGCGCCGGGGGAGGGTGAGGCAGAGGCAGCGTATCTTAACCGGATTAAAAAAGAGATTTTTGCCGTTGGGAGCCAGGATTATGACAGTTTGCTTTTTGGGGCAGAGAATCTTGTTCAAAATATGACGCTTGCGAAAAGAAGGAAAACAATTTCTGGCTGGGTTGAGATTAAGCCTGAGTTGATAGAATTGGAAAGAGTTTTGAATGTTTTGGAGATTAATTTGGATCAGCTGATTTGTTTGGGAATTTTGGTCGGGACAGATTATAACCCTAAAGGAATTCCTGGAATCGGGCAAAAAAAGGCTTTGGAAATCGTGAAAAAATATAAACAGCCTGTTTTGATTTTTAAAAATGTCGAGGAGAAAATGCTGAATCTTGCTGAAGAGGACAGATTTAATTGGCAGGAAATTTTTAGTTTGTTTAAAAAACCGAACGTGAAAAATTTTGAGATTGAGTTTCCGAAAATTAACAAAAATAAGGTCAGGGAGATTCTTGTGGAGAGGCATGATTTTTCAGAGAATAGAGTTGAGAAACAGTTTGAAAAATTGAATGAGATGAGGGAAAAGAAAAAACAGAAGGGGTTGGGGGAGTGGTTTTAGAAGTTGTATTAATTACATAATAGTAACAAATAGAAAGGTTTATAAAGTCTGGATGCATTGAAATATCAAGAAAAAGGCTAAAATTAAAATGATAACAAAACAAAAAATAGGTAAGGGTTTGGTTTATGCAATGACAGCGGTTGCTCCGGTTTTAGGTGGTTGTGAATATGATAGCAATGTTTATTTGTACACTCATCAGGGATGGGGAGAAGTTTCGAGGAAAATAGTTGATGATTCTGCTGTAGGAAAACACATTGAGGATAGAGTTGATTCGGAGTTTGTTGCTGAAAAATGCGCAGAGCTAATAGGAAGTTCAATCAGGCCTGAGGCTGAGAGGGAAAAAGCTGTTAAGGATATTGTAGCTGGTGAGATTTGCAAAGATTTTTCACAGGGAAATCTTGGTTTTGATAAAACAAGTGATGGTGACACAACCAATTATACTTTGCATCTTGGAAAAGATAGCATTGGAACTTTGAGGTATTGTTACAGTAATTCAGAAATAGTGGACGTTGAAGTGGGTAAGAATTTTGCTTCAAGGTATGATGTTGTTATTGATGCTAATAAATTAAATGAAGATGAAAGAGAAATTGTTGATGATTGTGTTGGTGATGTTGCTGATTCGCTGAAAGAAAAAGGAAAGAAATTATTGGATGAAGTTAAAAATAAATTTAAGAAGTGGACTGAGTAAAATGGGATTAAAAGATTCTATTTCAGGAAAATGGGACCAAGTTAAAGATAGTCCTAAGTATGTTGTTGGAAGGACGATTGCTAGAACTGTTGAAGGAACAACTTCACTTTTAGCGCCTGTTGCAGGAGTTTATGCATTGGCAGGAAGAGGAGACTATGCTGGAAAAATTTTTGACGGAATAATTGGAGGACCTAAATTTGTTTATGCAGTTTTAAAGCCTTTAGTTACTAATGAAGGTTTTAGAGACCTTGTAACAAACAAGACTTTAGATATTATGAGCGGATTAGGGCGTATGGCTGATAATCTAACCGACAATCCTATTGAAACTTTGATTTCTGGAGGAATTACTTATGGGGCTTATAAAGTGGCTCCAATGGCTTCGAGAAAATTGAGGGCAAGTTTAAGAAGAGAAAGAAAAAGTGGAAGGAAATAAAAATGAGTCTTACATCAACAATAAAACAAAAACATAGAGGAAGAAAAACTCGAGCGTGGGTTTATGGAGGAAATTTAGCTGCGGGAATCTCTGGAAGTATTCTTGGATTTAATTGGGGAAATCCCATTGGGGCTTTGATTTATGGGGGTTTAGATATAGCAAGCCATTATTTTGATCAAGTTAGAGTTCATCCTTTGACAAGAGTTGCTAAATTAGCTGGGGCGGTTGGATGGGGATTGAAATCACTTTATGATGTTGGAAATTTGTTTTTAGGTGATGTTGGTTCATTGATTGATTTGCCTTTTGATTTAAGCATGGCTTATCAATTAGGAGTTGATAGTAAAGATAGTTATAATAAAAAGTATTCTTTAGAAGAGGACTTAGGAACAATAAGAGAAAATGTGGTTGATTTTTTTTCTGAAAAAGTTTCAGATAGAGGCGATTAACCTCTGACTCCGATGAAAACTAAATAAGCTATGTACAGGCCGAGGAGAATTCCGCCTTCCCATCTTTCTATGTCTTTTGTTTTGCCGATGAAGATTAGTGCTAAGAGAATTAATGTTGCGATTCCCATGAAGATTATGTCTGCGTTTATGAATGCTGGGACTGCGATTGGCGCGATGAGGGCTGTGATTCCTAAAATCCAGAAAATGTTGAAAATGTTTGCGCCTGCGACGTTGCCGACGATGAATCCGGTGTCTTTTCTTTTTGCAGCTGTGATTGCTGTGGCTAATTCCGGTAGAGATGTTCCTATTGCTATGATTGTTGCTGAGATTAAAAACTGACTTAGTCCAAAATATTCTGCGAAGAAAACAGCTCCGTCGACTGTCCATTTTCCGCCGATGAATAAACCAATTAAACCGCCGAGGATCATTACTGCTATTAAAATGCGGTTTTTGTCGCCGATATTTAGGCCTTCTTTCTCGAGTTTTTTTCTTGTTTGTCTGAAAATTTCGACTGTGTAATAAATGAAGACTGCGAAGAATGTCAGCATTATCAGGCCGTTTGTTCTTGTAACTGTGTTTGGTTTTAGTCCGTCTATCATTGCAGAGTTTGATATGACAAATAAGACGACGACTGCGATTAGTGTGATGGGGATTTCTTTCCAGATGGCGTCCCTTTCGATTTTTATTGGATGTATTAGCGCTGTGATGCCGAGAACTAGTAAAATGTTTGCTATGTTGCTTCCGATGATGTTTCCGAATCCGATTTCAGGATTTCCCTCGAGTGCGGCGATGATGTTCACGACTAGCTCAGGCATTGTTGTTCCAATTGCAACTATAGTAATTCCAATGATTATTGTGGGAATTTTAAGACGTGACGCGAGCGAGGAAGAACCTCTTACTAAATAATCTGCGCCTTTGACAAGCAGAAAAATTCCGACCAAAAAAAGCGTGATTTCCTGAATCATTTTAATTATAATTAGCTATGTTTTTTACTACGCTTGATAATCTTTTTTTCGCGATTTTTTCTCTTTTTCTTTCTGGAAATGTTTTTATGAAGTATAAAAAATAAATTACGATTAAAATTCCGCCGAGAATTATCAAGAAGTCGCTGGCGTAGACCAAGTCGAGAAGACCGACTAGCACAAAACTTATTCCGAGAATGAGGAATGTTAGGAATTTTGTTTTTATAATCAAAAGCAGGAGAACTCCTAAAACTATTAACGGAGTTATTACTGCGATTAGTTCGTCGCTGAAGCCGGCGCTTAGGAAAAAATCTTGAAGGCTGAAGTTCATTTTGTTTAGTCCGTACATTACAAGGAAAGAAACGGCCAGGCTTATCACGCCGGCGGCGGGTCTGTTGGTTTTGAATGTTTTTACTTTTGAAAGTGCGAGAAAAAAAAGGATAAAGATTATTGCCAGTACTGAGAAAAAAAGCAGACTTTCGTTGTTGAAGCTGTCTGTCAGCCCGTCTAAAATTCCAGCGGATGCTAAGCTTATGGAGATTATTGTAAGAATTGTGAACAAAAGCAAACCTCTTTTCATTTTAACCTATAGTTGTGAATTTTTATAAATCTTTGGATGAGGGGATTATTTAAAGATAAATGATTTGAGGTAGATAAATTAGTTGGGAAGCAAAAGAAGAACTGGAAAATGCTCTTAATCAACACCCCTATGGCTTTAATTGTTTAGAAAAATATATTTGCAACTGTGTAACCTACCTACATATGTCGTAAGACCGAAAATTAGTTCGATTGAAGAATCTAACTAATTTTATGAAAAAAGAAGGAATAAGAAAAGAATTCTTCAAACTAAGAATAAATGGGCATTCATATAACCAATGTAGGAAAATACTTTTAATAAAACATGACTATGAGGTCCATAATAGAACTTTACAAAGATGGGATGAACGGTTAAGAAAAACTAACTGGAATCTAAAAGACTTATCAAAGAGACCTAAAACAATTTACAATAAATTAACTCCAGAATTAGAAAATAAA
>CAYQQA010000068.1:0-4377 GCA_964419805.1 Candidatus Woesearchaeota archaeon | reverse complement strand
TCAGGACTAAGCAAGCTAAATCCGATTTCGCCGATTTTTTTTCTTATTATTTTTTGCATTTTAGTTTGTTAAATCTCTTCTTGAGGATCTTGTTTTTAAACCCCATTTTCCAAAACATTTTTTATAGTCATCACAGCTCCCATGAAATTCTTCTCCATCTTGTGTTTTTACAATATCCAGTTTTATTTTGTTCAAGGATAACTCCTCCTCCTGACGCCGATACCGCTAATCCTTTACAATCTTTGCATTCGTTAGGACATTTTACAACATTAAATTTTTCAATCGTCATTTTCAAAATAATTACATTTATAATGTTTGTAAGTTCCAGAGTCAACACTGCATTTTTCCGAGTAATTATCTCCTTTGTGTTTACCTGAGCAGGAATCTAACTGGGGACAAAAATCACGTACTTTAGATTCGGCAGTTCTTAAAAGACTTCTGACATGCCTCCTCATTTTTCTGTGAGCATTTTCTACAGGTTCGTGGTTGTAAACAATTTGAACAACTCTACTAAATATTTCTTGTTTTGTTGGTTGGTTTTGAGTTTCCATTTTATTCCATATATTGGTCATTTCTATGATTGTAGTCTTGATATTCAATTGCTGCCGATTCTGGATCTTTTCGGGACAACCTATTAATCCTGGTTTTTGTTGGTGGCAATTCCCTATCGTCGATGATCGGAAAACCTTCATCTATCTTTGCTTCGGTTGATTTGCCCCCAGTATATTTGTTTATACTCATTTTATTCGTATTTATTTTTTAATCCAAAGGTTGTATGGATATGAAGGCCTTGGAGTTCTTCCATCAAGAGTTTGAAAGCGTAGGAGACTTCGACGAATTCGATTCTTTCCGTTGCACAGATTGGGCACGAAACTTTTTTCTTTATGTTGTTTTCTATTCCGATTGTTCCGCATTTTGTACAGATTGGTAGTTCGACTTTGTCAGAACTGTATCTTTCTTTTAAAAGAAGGGATGCACCGTGCGCGACTAAAACCTGCTGTTCCATTTCTCCAAGTCTTAAAGCTCCACCTTTGGCCCGGCCTTCAATTGGCTGTCTTGTAAGCAGTGCAACTTTTCCAGAAGCTCTTCCATGAAGTTTGTTTGCAACCATGTATTTAAGTTTTAGATAATACAAATTACCGACGAAGATTTTTGATTTCATTCTTTTTCCAGTTATTCCATTGTACATTGTTTCTTTTCCGTCGTATCTGAAACCTAAAGATTTTAGTTGTTCTTCAAGTTCTGCTTTGCTCTCGCCAGAGAAGGCAGTTCCGTCGACGACTTCGCCTCGCAAACAGCCGACTTTTCCTGCCAGCAATTCTAAAAGATAACCTACTGTCATTCGACTTGGAAGTCCATGGGGGTTGAACATTACATCTGGTTTTATACCTCTTGAAGTGAAGGGCACGTCTTCTTCAGGAACAATGAGACCTATAACTCCTTTTTGACCATGCGACGTTGCGAACTTGTCACCGATTTCAGGAATACGCTGGTCTCTTGTTTTTATCTGGACAATTTTGTTTCCTTCGTTGTCTCTTGTGATTAAAACTAAATCAACAATTCCTTGTTCTTCCTGCCTCATTGAAACACTTGATTCTTTTTTTGTTCTGACAGAAATTTCACGAGCTTCAGACAAGAATTTTGGAGGGGACATTTTCCCGATTAATACATCTCCCTCATTTATATCTGCTTCAGGGTATGTGATTCCATCTTTGTCCAGCAATCTATAGCTTGCTTCGGTTTTGTAGCCTGATGTGTCTTTCTCAGGAATCCCTATTTCGTCCTCAAGACCGCCTGCGTAATTCATTTCCACGGCTGAGTAAGGCCTGTAGAAAAAGCTCCGGCCAATTCCTCTGTCAAGGCTTCCCTTATTTAAAACTAAAGCGTCTTCCATATTGTATCCGTCGTAAGTCATTATAGCTACGATTAAATTTTGTCCTGCAGGGTACGTACTCAAAGTATCGTAGACGAAACTTTTTACGATCGGTTTTTGAGGGTATTGCAAAATGCTAACATCTGTATCAAGTCTGCATAAATAATTCGCAGCGTAAATTCCGAGCGCTTGTTTTTGAGTTTTACTTCCTCTGTTTAATCTTGACGACTGGTCATGATTTCCGTAAGGTACAAGACTTGTGACCACTCCTAACAAGTCCATTGAATCTATTTCCAAATGGGTGTGGTCTTGCGTGACTTCTTCAGGAAACATTGCGACTAAAGCGTCTTCTTCTTCAGATGCATCGAGGTATTCTATTACGCCTTTTTTGACAAGGTCGCGCCATTTGACTTCGCCCTGCTCGAGATTTATCATTAGTTCGTTTGTTAACTTTGGTGAGCCGTCTTGAACAACAATCAGCGGTCTTAAAACTCTTCCTGATTCTGTGGAAATTAAAACTGTTTTGAATTGTTTGTTATTCCGAACATTTAACTGGTTATGCAGTTCGTTTTTTCTTCGCTTGTCTCTGATTTTCTCAACGAATTCTTTGGGGGATGAAACTGTTCCTATGAAAATTCCGTTAAGGAAAACGTCAGTGTCGTCTTCTTTTTCTTTTGAAAGCCCTAGATTTTCCAAATCTTTTATAAATTTATCTTCGTTCATGTCGATTCTTGTTGAAACTCTGCTTAAAATTGCGAGATTTTTTCGGAGTCCGATTTCGGTTCCTTCAGGAGTTTCTATTGGACAGAATCTTCCATAGTGGGTTGGGTGAAGAATTCTCGCCATGAAGTTTTCCTGGTCGCTTGAAAGCATGCTCGAGACTCTTTGAAGCTGAGAAATTGTTGCCAAATAATTTGTCTTGTCCATATTTTGTGTGATGCCGCTTCTTTCCCCGGTCCAACTTCCAGTTGCAATTGCTGATTCAACTCTGTGCGAGAAAAGTGTTGACTTTGCGATTATTTTTATTGAGAAAAATTTTCTTCGCTTTGCGGATTTTTGCAGAGAGTATTGGATATCTCTTATTAAAATTCCGAGGTTGACTCTGAACAAAGTTGCCAAAAGATCGCCGGAAAGTCTGACTCGCTTGTTCGCGTAATGGTCTTTGTCTGTTCGCAGATTTGGATTTTCCTTAGAATATAAAAACTGTTTTATTAATTTACAGAGAGTTGTCGCTTTGTTTATTCTGTCCTCCTTTTTTTGCCCGATGTGCGGGAAAAGATAGGAGTCAATTCTCTGCTTTACTCTGTCGAGAATTTCTTTTTTTGTACCCTGAAGATTTGTTTTTTCGGCGATGAACATCATGGCGTCCTCTTTTGTTGCGACGTCGACGTATTCATATAGATTAACAATTAAGCTATCTGTTTCTTTCCCGATTTTTAAAGCTATGTCGGATTCCTTTACCATTCCGAGCGCTTTAAGAATTATGACTGCCGGGATGTCCTTGAATTTTCCGAACGTGATTTCTATAATTCCCTTTTTACTTTCTTTGATTGTCGACGGTATTCTGTAAGTTCCTTTTGAAGAAAATAATTTTAGCGTTAAGTCGCCTTTGGAATTTGTTTCGACGAACGGTTGGTTTTCTGCAAGGTCTTCTGCCATGACCATTACTCTTTCGTTTCCTTTAATGATGTAATAACCGCCAGGATCAAGAGGGTCAATGTAATTATCTATGAGTTTTTCTTTTTCAAGCCCCCACGTGTTACAGATTTTGCTCCTAACCATGACTGGCATTCTTCCTATTTCAACTTCTTCGGAGTCGATTTGCCCGTCTTTTTTTACGGTTATTTCCAAGAATATCGGCGCCGAATATGTGAGATTTCGCAGGCGCGCTTCTGACGGCATTATTAAATTTGACGAGCCATCTGCTTCGATTATTTCTGGTTTGCCCATTCTTATTTTTCCGAGTTTGATTTCAAAATCCTGGTTGTCAATTGTTTCTGCGATTTCATCCACGATTTCCTGCATTCTTTTTCCGACAAAATTGTTGAAAGAAATTATGTTCGACTCTACGAGCGAATGTTCTTCGAGGTACTTTTTTACGACTAAGTGATTATTTTTTGCCATTATACAACAACCCTAAAATAAATAACTGTTCCTTTATCTGTTTTTCTTTCGATTTTGATGACGTCGCCGACGCTACAGCCTTCTGGCAGAGCTGTATCGTTTAAGAATATTTTCGGGAGCTGAGCTTTTGAGATGTTTAACTTTTGAAGCGTTTCTTCAGCTTCTTTTTCAGAAAGCTTTGTGTGTTTTGGTTGGAGAATATGCATATTCAACTTATTAATAATTTACTGCAGGTTCAAAGCTGTAAACCAGACTTTAACAACTTTAGGATACTAAAAGATTATGAAAATTGGTTTTTAAATCTTTCGGGGGCGGTTCATTGGGATGTATGGCCAGGTGACATTTGTCACCCTCTAAAATAAATGTCTGCTGGAGATTTT
>CAYQQA010000067.1:0-4423 GCA_964419805.1 Candidatus Woesearchaeota archaeon | reverse complement strand
GATGAATACTTGTTTCAACCGAGCGTAAATAAAGAGGAACACATTATTGCCACGTACTTTTTGGAAAGTAAAAATTTTTTATCAGCAGCTAAAGCAATTGCAATAGGACAATCGATAGGAAACCCTGATATAAGGACTCAAAGGGAATCTCCATATCTTCTTAAAGACCATTTGGCAAAAATTTTAGACCATAAATCAAATTTGTCGGCCAAGCATCAAGGAGTTGTCAAAATAGCTTTTCCATTATCAAACTTTAATCCTCAAGAAGATGGAATTACACATTTGCTTTGTAACTTAATGGGCGGACAGATGGACATTGATTTAATAAATAAATGTCAACTCTTGGATTTTGAACTTCCTCAGGAATACTCAAAGGTTTTTAAAGGGCCTAAGTTTGGGCTTGAAGAAATTAAAAAAAGGACAAAATCTGAAGGGAGGCCATTGTTGGGAGGGATAATAAAACCAAAAACAGGTATAAAACCAAGCGAACTAAAGGAGATGTGTATGGAGTTGGTTAAGGGAGGTGTTGATTTTATCAAAGAAGATGAAATACTTGGGAATCCTAAGTTTTGTGATTTTAAAGAAAGAGTTGAATTAGTTTCAAACACGATTAACGACGCTGCTGATGACCAAGGGAAGGAAATTTTTTATGCACCTTGCATTAATGGAGATTATCCTTATTTCATAGAAAATGCACGTTACGCAAGTGAAGTAGGGGCAAAGGCAATCCATTTAAATATCTGGGCAGGTTTTTCAGCATATAGGGCTTTGAGAGATGCCGAATTGAAAACCGCTATTCACTTTCAAAAAAGCGGGGACAAAGTTATTACTGGAATTGATCATCATTTTAATATTTCTTGGCCGGTGGTCTGCAAAATTGCGAGAATGGTGGGGGCTGATTTTATTCACGCAGGGATGTGGGGAGGATATCTTTCTGATTCAAAAGAAGATTTAACAAAAGTCATGCATATTTTGAAAAATAAAAATGGTTATAAACAAACAATTCCTGCTTTGTCTTGTGGGAGTCATCCCGGGCTTGTTTCAACAACCATGAGAAATTTTGGAACAGAACTTATGATGAATGTTGGGGGGGCAATCCAAGGACATCCTTTAGGAGCAACTGCAGGGGCAAGGGCAATGAGACAAGCATTTGATGCAGAAATAAAACGGGTACATCCATTTGATGTTATGAATGAAAACTTGGAATTAAGAGAAGCAATAAAAAAATGGGGGTATAAGGAATGATACCAATAAAACCAAACAACAAAAGAGTAAACATCGTGATTCCGATGGCTGGAAGAGGAAAAAGATTTCTTGATGCGGGATACAGGACCCCTAAACCTCTTTTAGAAATTGAAGGGAAAACAATGATAGAGTATGTTATTGACAGCATGCGTTTTCCAGGAGCAAGATTCATTTTCATAATAAGAGAAGACCATGTCAGAGACTACCAAATTAACCAACTGCTTAAAAGAATTGTTCCAGATTCAGAGATAGTCGTGATCGATCGAATTACTGAAGGTGCTATATGTACTGTTTTACTTGCACAGCATTTGTTTGAGAATGATGAAGAAGTGATCATAAAAGATAGTGATCAAATTTTAAACTGGATACCTGAACATTTTTTGGATTTTATGAGGAGAAATAATGCAGATGGAGGAATACAGACAATACATACAGACAATCCTGGTTACAGTTTTGCAAAAGTTAAAGAACACCCAAAGGTTTCACAGACTGCCGAAAAAGTTATGATCAGCAATCATGGAGCAACGGGGTGTTATTATTTTGCAAAAGGCAGTGAATTAATAAAATATGCAAATCAGATGATTAACAAGAATATTCAAACAAATAATGAGTTTTATGTTTGTCCTGTTTATAACCAGTATATTGAAGACGGAAAACATATAGTCCATTATCCGGTTGCAGAAATCTATGGTTTGAACACCCCTGAAGAATTCGAATCACAAAAGCATTTAGTTGTAGACTTATTTAGTAGCTAATTATCCTTATTCATTACAAATTCTTTTAACTCATCCGCATGATCAGTTACTATTGCATCAAAACCCAGTTTTAATAATTCAGGCCATCTCTTTTTGTATTTATACATAAAAACATTATTTGGAACAAATTCAGGGGACATGCAATAGGTTTGACTATTTGTTTTTTTAGCTAATTCTGCCATCTCTTTGTTTAACCAATTTCCTGTTTCTTCATCCAACCATATCACATCTGCTTTATCAAAATTTTCTTCTGTATAAAGAGAAGAATTCTCAGGAAGATGCAATCCTACTGCAACATCTTTGTATTTTTCTTTAACACTTTCAATCAAAGGCATTGTCTGATCATCAACTGCAACCAAAAAACAGCTATCTTGGAGCTTATATTTTCTAATAAGTTCAACTGTTTTTTCAACAACTAATGGCTCATTTATCTCTTTTACATGCAAGGCCATAATAACATTCTTTCCTATTTGTTTATGTGCTCTACAAACTTCTTCAAAAGTGCATAATCCAATTTTGGATTCTTCATGAGATTTGTATATCAAAGTGCTGCATTCTTCATCAGACATATCAATTATTTTTTTGTCGTTTCCAAAAAGTCTTTTTCCATCTTCATCATGAATTATTACCAAAGAACCCTCGTTATTAACCCTTATATCTGTTTCTATCCCGTATCCAGACTTGAAAGCCCATTTAATAGAAAGCAAACTATTTTCGGGATATTTGCTATTTATTGCTCTGTGACTTATTATTTTCATTTAACCTCACCATTTTCTGTAAAGATTTTTCGTTTGATTGCTAACTTAAAGCAATCTTGAAAAAAGGGAGTTGTTAGATATTCTTTTCCATCGACGATTAATTTTCCGGTTTTTGCTAATTTTACTAAATCTTTTTTTGTGGCTAAAAATAAAGAACTATGTTCATCCCTATCTTTTGCCTTTTTCCATTTTTTTAAGATTTCTGGAAAGATCAAATTTGTTTTGGCAAAATACAAAACATTAATTCCTTTTGTATCTCGATTTTTAAAGACTCCTAAAAGAAAAACATTTTTATCATCTCCAAATTTGTAACCTATTTCTTCTTCAAATTCTGCTTTAAATGTTTCTAAAGTGTTTTTAATTAAAGGAAATTTATACTCTGCGTGCCCCCCCGGAATAACCCCAATTTTTCCAAATTCAACAGAACCTCCTCTAATGCCCAGAACATAACCTCTCTCCTTGGTTTGCAAAATGGAAGTTATTGTTAAAGGGCATACATTTTTTTGGAGTGTTTTATCCCGCTTATATGCCAAGTCTGCCCGGTGCGGATGTGCCGGAGAAACAACCAATTCAATTAAATCTTTCAATTCATTTATTTTTTTAACGTCTAATATCATTCCGGGAAATTTCATCCTCCAGATAATTCCTGAAGAAATTTTTTCATTCAAACTTGAATTTCTTCCCATCAATTCCTTATCCAAAAGACCTGAATCAATTTTCCTTGTAAGAGGAATGTCTGTTAGTTGTTTCAGAGATTTTGGGACATTGTAACTTAAAAAAACTTTTTTTGTTTGAGGATGTTTTAGGCTATTCATTTTTTCCACCTAAAAGGCCTATTAATTTGTTCAAAGCAATCTGCTCCTTGAACACTTCCAAGAGGGGCAATAAATTCACATGGGAATGTTTTAATTTTTTTACCATCTTCTATCATCTCGTTATAAACAAGGCTGGGCAAATAAGCCCCATTCGCAGCAACTTGTTTTTTTTCAATCATGAGTTTTGCATACTTAACAAAATCCGATCCTTTTTTAAAATAAGAGATGCATGCTGTTGAATGTGTCGAAATAGGAGAAATATCTTTTTCAAAAACTTTTTTTACAAAACCATTTTCAACAACCATATATCCCCTATTAAAATAGTAAGATTCAAAAGTAGGAATAGCTCCATCAATTTTTTCATTGTCTGGCTTCATAAATTCTTTAAACATAAATTTGTCAAAGCCTGTTAAATCTAAATATTGGTCTCCAAGATCAATAATAAGTTCTTCTTCATTATTAATCAAATGTTCTGCCTTTAAAATTGACTGGGGAGAACCTTCTGTCAGAGTATCAAGAATTATTATTTTAATTTTTTTTCCAAAAAGTTTCTTTAAATTATTTGAAAAATTAAATTTTTCATCGTGCTCTTTTAGGATTAAAAAAATTGCATTTTCAAAAGAAAAAGGTCGGGATTCTGAAATCCATTTAATAATTTCTTTTCCTTGAACTTTGGTGAGTGGTTTTATCATTCCTCTTGATTCAAAATTTGAGTCCTTGCCCGCTAAGGGAACAATTATATTCATAGTTTTTACTATTAAATTAGATATATAAAATTAATTGAGTCAAAATATGTGTAGAAGCAAGTGACATATGTCACTAGGCAAAACCGAAAATTAGTTCGCAAATG
>CAYQQA010000066.1:0-4490 GCA_964419805.1 Candidatus Woesearchaeota archaeon | reverse complement strand
AGGAATTGAAGGATAAGTTATTATTAAAACTATGATTGAGGTTATGAGGATTGCTATTGCAGGGATTAGGTAAAATACGATGAAGCTTTTTAGTATTAGAGGGAATTTGCGGAAGAATTCTTCAAGAGTGTTACTGAAAATATCTTTGAATCCGCCCCTTTCTTTTTTTATCATTTTTTAAAAAAGGTAATTGGGCTTTTAAATTTGTTGATTAAAAATTTTGGAAAAGATGTGGTCACTTCGTTCGCGATTTAATAAATTGATAAGTCTGAAAACCTTTAGTAAAATGGGGAACAAAAATTGGCTCGCAAGCTCGCGATTAATATTAGCTCAGAAACAGATTTTATCACGTTTCTTCGCTGTTAAAAATATCTAAGATGCAAAAGAGTTTTTTGTTTCTGGAGAAACTATTGCTTGAAAAAAAGAAATTAAAAATCTTGGGAGAAATTGGAAACAAAAAAATTCTCTCGCTCCGAAGTAGCTTGATATAATAAATAACTAATCAAAAATCGCTGGGATATGATGATAACTAATCTTGATTTTGTTTTCCATAATTTTAAAAAGTTATGTTGTTTTTCGTTTTGATGGAGCGAAAGGGGTTTAAGAATTTTTGGAAGAAATTTTGGTTTTTTGTTTGGAAAGATCAAAGTTTGAAAGGATGGATTGTTTCGATTGTGTTTTTATTTTTGATTGTTAAATTTATTTTTTTCCCTTTTTTGAATTTGGTCACGGGGACTTCTCTTCCTTTGGCAATCGTTGAGTCGTGTTCGATGTATCATGATGGAAATATTTTGGGAAGTTTTGATGACTGGTGGGAGAGACATGAAGCCAAATACTCTAATTTGGAAATATCTAAAACTGATTTTGAGGATTTTATTTTTAAAAAAGGATTTAACAAAGGCGATATTTTGTTTGTTCTTGGAACTAAACCAGAAAATATTGATGTTGGTGATGTGATAATTTTTGAAGCGGGAACTTCGAATCCGGTGATTCATAGAGTTGTTGATAAAAGGATTGAGGCAGGGAATTATGTTTTCTCGACGATTGGCGATAATAATTATGGGCAGTTTCCCGTTGAGGTTAGTATTAGAGAAGAGCAGATAATTGGCAGGGCGGTTTTCAAACTTGCTCCTTATGCGGGATGGGTTAAGTTGATTTTTTATGAGCCTTTCCAGTCTTCTGAGAAAAGAGGTTTGTGCGGTGAGAATTGATTTGATTGATTAGAAACTTTTATAAATACTCTTGGTTAATGGTTAAAATGGAATTTTGTCCGAGATGTGGTGCTGTGCTTGTGCAGAAACGGAAAAATTATGGCTGTGCGAGGTGCAATTATTCATCTAAGGATAAAGTTAAGATTTCGACTTCTGAGAAAATGGGTGATAAGAAAAAGATTGAGGTTGTTTCTGAGAAGGATTCTATGACTAATCCGATTGTGACAGAGTTGTGTAAAAAGTGTGGGCACGACAAAGTTTATTTTTGGACGGTTCAAACGCGAGCTAGTGACGAATCTGAGACTAAATTTTTTAAGTGTGTTAAGTGTGAGCATACTTGGAGAAGTTACCGATAAAATGAGAGAAAAATGTATTGGAGAAAATTGTCTTGTTTACAAAGATAGAAGTTGTGCTTATAGAAGTTCTGGATATGCTGAGAAAATTGATAGAGATGCGACAGCTGTTCCAATAGAGGAAGGTGATGATTGTTTGTTTCCTGAAATGTTGGCCATAAATTTGGAGAAAGAAACTGTAAATCTTGGTAAGATGGTTAATTGGGATGAGTGAGTATTGATTTAAAGTTTAACAATTTTAATTCGTCCGAAATTTCAGTTTCGAACGAAACCCAAGGCTTCAAATCCAATTATGGCCCCTGGGGGATTTGAACCCCCGACACCTGGATTAAGAGTCCAGTGCTCTAACCAGACTGAGCTAAGGAGCCTTTTTTTGATTTATTAAATAGAAATGAATTGTTTAAAAAGATGATGATTTGGAAGTTCTGAAAAAACTTTCATTGGGTTAAGGGAAAAATGCGCTCATGGGATTCGCGTTCTAGTATTGGTTGTTAATACAAAAACTGCGGGATAAAATAATGATTGGATTGATTTTACTGAATCAATTGTCAATATATTATTTCTGAATGAAGTGAAGGTTTTTGATTTAATAAATGTTAAGTTTGAAATATTGAATTGAAGAATAAAACCCAATTACTTTTTATGCCAAAAATAAGTTCCAATTAATGCTATGAATAAAAATAAAATTCCTGCGAAGTTTTGTGAATTTTGAGGAAGTGAACTAACTGCGTTTCCTGTGAAATTTAATGAAAGAGAAGCAAAACTTAGGATAAATCCGCCGATGCTTATGAAGCTAAATAGATGTTTTCCAGAATCACTTGGATTTTTCAAAGAATTTAATGCTTCTTCTAAATTTCTTTTGTTTTGTTTGATAGTTGCATCATCTGAATCACCAATTTCTTTAATCCCTTCGCGTAATTTTTCTCTGGCTTCTTCGTAAAGTTGTTTGGTCAAATCAGGGTTTCCTCTTTTTACAGAATAAGTTATAGAGAGGTTATACATTTGAACAGCTTGTTGTAGTGCTTCCTCCTCAGGAATTTGTAACGCTTTTTGCATTTCAAGTTCTGCAAGTCCTGAAATTATGCCTAGTTCATTTTGGGTAGGAACATAATTTGGATCTTTGGTTTGTTCTAAAATTTCTTCTTGGGTTGCTGGAGCTTTTTCAGGGTGGCTTTTTATTAAATCTTTCCCACTTTCAAAATGAGAATCAGTCTCTTTTGCCATTGTTAAAACAAGGAGAATTAGTTTTTAAATTTATGGAGGTCGGAAGTTGGATTTTCACCCACCGGCAGTAGGTAAAATTTTTTCTTCAAAAGATTTAAAAAGACAATACTATCTGAATATATACATTAAAACATATATATTAATTAAATAAAATGCAATCCAAAAACAAAGACAACTTTGATATTTTTTTTAGGAGAAAGCCGGCTTTGATGTTGGTGTCTCTTAAGAAGAATTTAAGGATGAGGTATGGGAGTGTTCTTGCAAAAGAGGTGGATTGCACTTACAGCCATGCGGTGAAAATTCTGCAGACTTTGAAATCGTTGAAGCTTGTTGACTTCGAGAAAAAGGGCAGAATAAAACTCATAAAGCTGACTAAGAAAGGCAAAAATGTCGCTGACGCGATAGAGAACATTCAGATTCTTATAGATTAATCCTTAACTGAATTTTGAATTTTCCTTAATTGGAATTTTATTTTCTTTTTTTTAGAATTTTTTTTATTACAAAAAACCATGCGACATTTGCAATTATTAGAACGATGACTGTGATGACTAGGAATGAGTTGAAGTTGAAACCGCTTTCTTTTCCTTTAACTGAGACAAAGCCTGTGAAGCCGACAACTTCGAGTTCGTTTTGCGAGATTTTCATCTGCACGTTTTTTTCTGTTGTTTTTTCGCCGTATTTTAAGATCATTCTCCCGTCGTAAGTTCCTAAACTGTCCCAATATGCAATCATGTTTTCTTTGCTTGCTCCTTTCAGATCATAATTAGGGCTTTTGAAGTCGGCCATAATTTCTCCTTGTTCGTCGTAGATTAAAATGTTTAGATGGACTTCTTGTAAATCGTTGGCCCATTTGTTTTCAACAAGAGCTTCGAACTTTGCAATTCCTCCTAACTCAAAATCATTTACTACGACTTCTAATATTTCCAAGATTTGTTCGCCCACGTTGAATTCTTTTTTAACTTCGACAACGCCATCGTCGTAGAAAATGGTTGCTACTGCAAGGTATTTTCCAGAGTTGATGTCTGATTTCCACTCGGCAAAAAGTTCCTTTCGTTCTAAACTTTTTATAGGTATGTCGTCGGTTTCTAATGTTGCAACTTTTTCATTTAATGCTGTGTAGATGTCTATTCTTGCTTTTGCGTTTACTATGTCTATTTTTCCTCGGTTTGTTAAGGGAATTATGAAACCTGTTTTGCTTTCTGATTCAATTATATTAAAGTCAGCTTCGACGTATTTGTTTGGATATGGAACATAGATGTGGACTTGACTGACAACTGCAATGCTTGCACCGACGAGAGCTCCTTGTTCTTCAATATTTTTTGGAACTTCTATTGCGACGATTTCTCCTTCGTGGAGTCCGGGGGTTTCAAATTTTTCAGGTAGGTTGATTGAGTATGAAAATGATTTAGATTCTTCTCCTGTTGAAAAACTTGCATAGGCTTGGTTTATTGTGATGTATTTTGCGATTTCTCCTCTGATCATGAATACAACCCCCATGTCTTTGTTTTCTGTATTGACTACTGAGAATGAAACATCTTTTTGCAGTCCAGATTGGAAATCAATTGTTGTTCTTCCGGGAGTGATTCCTATCGCTGATATGAAATTCATTGCTATAAAAAATACTGCCAATGAAAAAATTATTTTTTTATTCATTACATCAACGGCGAGGATACCCAAGTTTTCAAACTTGGCGAGGAATCGC
>CAYQQA010000065.1:2346-4550 GCA_964419805.1 Candidatus Woesearchaeota archaeon | reverse complement strand
AATCCAGTAAAATCAATTTTTGATAATCCTTTATTTTTCCAAATCAAAGTTAATAGTTTCCCTCCATTCAAATAATAGTTTTCTCCTCATGTTCAGGGCTTTCAAACTTAACAACCCTCCAATTCGCGAACGAAGTGAGCCATTTTTTCAAGCAAGCTCGACGCATACATCACAATTAATCAACTAAAATCAGTCTAATCATCATAATATCTCCAAGGTTTTTGAATATCTCTAAATTAATATGTGAGCCTGCGAGCCAATTTCTAAAAGTTTCTCCCATCTCAATAATATAATCTTAAAAAGTCAGAGTTTCCAGACTTAGTTTTTTCTACAAATCGCGAGCAAAAGCATTTCATCTCTCTGCTATTTTTGCATCAACTCTCATTAAATAAACAAGCTATTTTGCCTCCTCAAGGCAAATTAATATACTTTGTATTGCTCAAGAAAAATTCCAAAACTAACAAAATCAAAACAAAAATCAACAAATAATCCATCATGTCCACAGAAACTTTCTTTCTTGTGATTTTAAAAATACTTGAAAAAGACCTCTGCAAATCATTCTCGCTTGAAACATGCGTATAATTTCCTCCAGTATTGTATGCAAGTCCTTTCAAATTATCTTCGTCAATTTTTGAAAAACCATAAGTCGTACTCCCCCCGCTTTCAGTCCCTATCCCGATTGTGTGCACAATAGCATCATTTAGATTAGCATAATCAATAGCCTCATCAACATTTCCCACATTTATCTGCCCATCACTAATAAGAATAATAGCTTTGCTCCCCTCATACTTAAGCAAATTCACAGAAGTCAAAACAGCTTCATAGATGTCTGTTCCTCCCGTACTGGATATTTGTATCTTCGACACAGCGTTTTTCAATTCATCTTTTCTATCCGTTAAATCCTGTTCAATTCTTGTTCCACCTGAAAAAGAAACAACTCCTGCCTTAAACCCAAAAGGAGCTGAATCAATAAATTCAACAGCCTGATCTTTTGCAGCCTCAATCCTTGACGGATTCAAATCATCAGCTTCCATGCTTTGCGAAGAATCAATTGCAATAACATAAGAAAAAGAACTTGATTCTGCAGTAGTATGCAAGTGCAAACCAGAAAGTGCAAAAATAATTCCAGCAATCATAAAAATATTAATCACTAAAATAATTATGTTTTTTGAAAAAAAATCCACTCCTGTAATTTTTGCTATTGCGTCAAAATTTGCGAAACCCAGAGCTTTTTTCTTTTTGTTACTCAAAGCCAAAAAATGAAAAAACAAAACCACCGGAATTGCTAATAGAAAAAACATATACTGGGGATGTGAAAAAGTAAAATTCATCTTGCCTCTTTTAAAAATAAGAAAATTAATTATTTAAATCTTGTTCAAACATTATCCTTCAATCTTTCTTTCAAAAATGTAGCCAAAGGAATTGAAAAAGGTTCTCTTGTTATCAAATCAAGATAATCGGCTTCACTTTTTTTAAAAATATCTTCAACGGCTTTTGCCTGGGCCAAAGCATATTCTTCATATTTTCCCCTAGCAACTTTCGGATTCAAAAGAATCTGTTCATCCGTCGATGGATTTGATACAACAATCTCGCTATCAACATTGGGCAAAGTTATATCCAAAAGATCTCTAACCCGGATTATAACTGTTTCAACAAGATGGGAAAGTAAATTAATTTTTTTTTCTGTCTCATTCGTAAAGCTAAGAAAATCAGAAATCAGAATTACAGAAGAAGTCGATTTTGGTAGATAAGTCATTGCGTAATCTAAAGCGCCATCGAGGTTTGTAAAACCTCCATAAGTTTTTACATCCGTTAAAATATCCATAAGAAATTGAAAGTGTTTCTCTCCGCTTTTCGGATTGATGAAATGTTTTACTTTATTACTGAACAAAAAAAATCCAACTCTGTCGTTCGCGTCAAGCATCAGTCTTGAAAAAGCAGCCACTAATTCTGCAGAATATTCACATTTTAATTTTTTCCCAGAACCAAAAACCATATTGTCACCGACATCAATGAGAAAAAATATTTTTAAATCCCTTTCCTCCTTGTACTGTTTAACTAAAAGTTTTTGCGCTCGCGAGGAAGCTTTCCAATCAATGTAAGAAGCATCATCATCAGGCGTGAAATCCCGAAACGCTTCGAACTCAAGTCCTTTGCCCCGAAACAAAACCTTGTAAACATCCCTCTTCAACTTAAACTCTTTC
>CAYQQA010000065.1:0-2336 GCA_964419805.1 Candidatus Woesearchaeota archaeon | reverse complement strand
TCTTTCATAACAGCTCTCAATTCAGTAATACTTCCCGGAAGATCCACATTGAGCCTCTTTTTTTCAACCATAGTTAAAACAAACCAGCCTCATTATAAAACTTTGCGGTTTCACGAAAGCCCAACCAAAATATATAAAATTTTCACAAATTAACAATCAATCATTTCTTAAAAACAGAAATCAAAATCAAAAGAACGATAATTCCTAAAAGCAAAAACGGAAGAATCAAAATCCACAAAATGTTTAAACCCTCTCCATCGTCTTCGTCAACATCCCCCAAACTAATAGTATCACCCTGATTAGTCAAACCAGAAAATTCATCTTCTTCATCATTGTTTTGGTAATTCAATAAATTAAAATAATCATCCTTGTTATTATTAGAATCTTTCTCAACAATTTCAAAATCCCAAGTTTCAGAAAATCCCGAATTCCCGTGAACATCAACACATCTAATTCTCCAGTCGTATTTCTCATCGCTGCCAAGCTCATGCTCAAATTCCAAATGGGCATTTCTCTCAGGATTATCCAATGTTTCTTCAACATCCCATTCAATAATCAACTCACAAAAATCAATTTCAGACTCATCTTCAACTTTAAATTCAAAAGTGATTTCTTTTTCATTCTTAGAAGTTTTGAATTCATCACCATCATCAGGATTGTAAAGAGTAATCACAGGAGCATTTGCATCCTCCTGCCAATCAATCATGTCAATTAAAAAAACCAAATCAGCAACATCAACAGGTCCGTAAGGCCCATACAATTCATTAACATTTCCTCGAAAAATAGGCTCGGGCTCAGGCCCGCCCTCCCACAAGTAAGCGGTCAAAAACTCAACATCATCTCCATCAACTTTGCCATCTCCGTTAACATCTCCCTGCAAAAACCTGCCGTAAACCACGTCAACAATCATTGTCAAATCAGCAACATTAATTTCATTGTCTCCATTGAGATCAGCATTCTCAATTTCATCTACACCTTTCCATAAATAATCAACAAACATATTAACATCACCCTCATCAAGCTTTCCATTTTTATTCAAATCCCCAGCAAAATAAACAACCTCCTCGGCCTCCAAATCGCTCGGATATTTTTCCAAATATTTTTCCACAATTAGTTCAGGAAACTCACTTCTCAATCCACTCCAATCTTCTATAGAACTCAAAGGAACTGAAACTTCATAAATAGCAAAATTATTGTGCATCCAAAAAACAAACTGTAACGGCTCAGCTTCAATAATGTAAATATTATCTCCGTTAAAATCAACCAGTTCAATATCTTCCCGTGCAATCTCATCTTCAAGTTCCTGCATCGCAGAATAGTCTAAATCCAAAACGATTAAAGAAAAAATATAATTATCTTTTCTGTATTCAGCAATGTAAGCGCTGTTAAATCCTTCAAGCCCGTAACCAGAAACATCATCAGCTTCAAAATAATCCAAAAGAACATAACCTCCAATATCTCCCAAAATCAACATTTGGCCCAACACATCTCCCCCAACATTAACATTCACCTCATAGTTATTATTTCCTCCACTATCAACATAAGGCACACTTCCCTGTCCTGCAAAAACTCCTCCAGCGCAAACTAACAAAACCAAAAATGCAAATCCCATCAATAAAAATTGTTTATTTATTTTCATATTTTACCTTCTCCCAAATACAAAAACCTATTTTTAAATCTTTCGATAAGTTCAATTTCGAGGTTTTTTAATCTCTAAAATCCAGTTTTGATAATTTTATTTTTCAATTTTACCTTATTCAAATGATAGTTTCTCCCTATCCTAGTAATAGATTCAGAACAAGTTCAATGTTTTCGAACTTAACAATCCTCCACAATCAAAAAACCTTCGCTCCGCTCAGACTAATACTTTTTTGTTGATTTACTAAATACAGTTTTGACAATCCCCTATTTCAACGATAGCCCCGCCCAATTTCAAAAACCTTTTTTCATCTTAGATGTTTTTAACAGCGAAGAAACCTGACAACATCGGTTTATGAGCTAATATTAATCGCGAATGAAGTGAGCGCACTTTCCCATTTGAGGTTTTTCCAAAACCCTAAGGCTGCACCATTCTTAAAATCTCATCAATAATTTTATCAGAAGTTATATTCTCAGCTCTTGCCTTATAATTAAGAATAATTCTGTGTCTTAAAACAAGATGTGCAATCGCTTTAACATCTTGTGGTGTCACGTAATTTCTGCCTTTCATCAATGCCCAAGCCTTCGACGCAATAAACAAACCAATCGACGCCCTCGGCGAACCGCCCCACTCGATATACTGCCCATGATCAAAATCTTTTTTCCTCGTCTTCTCAACAATCCGAACGATATAATTC
>CAYQQA010000064.1:0-4610 GCA_964419805.1 Candidatus Woesearchaeota archaeon | reverse complement strand
GGGTACTTGGAAATTGCGGTCGAATATTCCATCCATTCATATGATACCCTGTTTGTCGCGGTTGTGGATGTGCCCTTCCATATATAGAAAACATTTTCAAACTATATATATTAATTGTGGTGTTAGAACCGCGCAAGAACCCTCACCACTTTAGTGGTGAGATGAATTGTGTTTAATTTTTAAAAATTTAAATTAATAAAAAATGGGTTAGTGTAGAGATCGGGCGTTGAACTATTGTTTCTTTTTGTGTTAAAATTAAGACTAAACTTGATAATCTAAGATTTATAAAATTGCAAGAAACAGCACTAGAATCTCTAGGAATTGAAATCAATTAACCAAAACTTTAAAAACCAACTTTGGTAATAATATTTATCAGAAAGATATCACATATTATCACATTCATATTACTCAAAGTGGATTTGTAAGATATTTTTCTAGAATTAAATAAATAAATTAAAATGGCAAAAATAAGTCCAGTATCGATAAAGTATATGATACATGCGGTTTTTACAGCCGAAGGTGCGCTTGAGAAGCCGGATATAATTGGTGCGATTTTTGGTCAGACTGAGGGGCTTTTGGGTGCGGATCTTGAAATGCGTGAGCTTCAGAAAGAAGGAAAGATTGGAAGGATTGAAGTTGATGTTGAGAGAAGCGACAAGAAGACGACCGGAAAGATTCTTATTCCGACGGCACTTGATCAGTCAGAGACGACTTTGATTGCAGCAGCGATAGAGACGATTGAGAGAATTGGTCCTTGTGATTCACAGATTGATGTTGAGAAAATTGAGGATGTTAGGGGATCAAAGCGGGATTATATTGTTGATCGTGCTAAGAAGTTGATGCAAGGCCTTCAATCGACGAGTTCAAAAGAGATTTCTAAGGAGATTCAGGAATCTGTGAAAATGTCCGAGATACAAGAATATGGCAAAAGCAAATTACCTTGTGGAGATATTTCTGACAAGGAATTAATTGTCGTTGAAGGACGAGCTGATGTTATTAATCTTTTGAAGAACGGCGTCAAAAATGTTATCGCTATGAGCGGGACAAAACTTCCTGACGAAATCAAAAAGCTCGGAGATGAAAAAGACATTGTGCTTTTTGTCGATGGTGACAGGGGGGGAAAACTTATTGCACAGAATGTTGTTGATAATGTGAAAGTCAAATCGATTTGTGTTGCTCCTGAAGGCAAAGAAGTTGAAGAGCTTGTTGGAAAAGAAATTTTGATGCAGTTAAGAAAGAGGTTTTCTCCGAAGGAATTTTTCAGGAATTATAACTGGAAATTCGGAGGCAATAATTACAAGCGTGAAAACCAAGAAACAAGTGCTGAAGTCAACGATTCTGAAAAAGATAAGTTAAAGGTGATTTCAAAAGAAATTCAGGGAAGCGGAAAAGCTGTTGTTCTTGACGGCGAGTTTAATGAAATTGCGAACGTTTCTGCGAGAGCTTTGGCCAAGTCTTTGAAGAGTAAGGATGACGCGAAGTTTTTGGTTATTGACGGCACTGTTACAAACGCAATGATAAATTCGGCTGAAGAAGCAAATGTGAAGGCAATTGCAGGAAGTAATTTTGCAACTGCTGACACAAAAATTAAGTTATTGAGTTTATAGACAAGAAGGAAACTTCTTGTTTTTTGTTTTTTATCTTGATTTGTAAACTTGAGGAATTAGTTAAATTGAAGTTAGGATAATTGCTAATGTGGAAATTATAATCCAAATCATTTAATTAAAGATACAAAATACTTTATAAAGAATTCTTTTTTAGTTTTAAAATGGGAGGCATAAAATTCGGGCCGTCTGGACTTGGCGGTGTTAGTGATGCGCTTTCGAATTTGGAAGAATACAGTTCACTTGGTTTTGGAGCTTGCGAAATTGCTTTTACTTATGGGGTTTATATAAAAAATAAAGATGACTCTGAAAAGATTGGGAAGCGGGCGAGAGAGCTTGGGATAAAACTAAGTATTCACGCACCTTATTGGATAAATTTTAATTCTGCCGATGATGAGAAAATTATTAAGAGTCGGGAGAGGGTTTTGAGGTGTCTTGAAGTTGGGACTTGGCTTGGTGCTTATAGGATTGTTTTTCATCCCGGTTTTTATGGAAAGTTTTCTAAAGAAGAAACTTACGAAAAAATAAAAAATGAAATTTTGGAAATTCAGAAAATTCGCAAGGATAAAAAATATACGCCTGAACTTGCGCCGGAAACGACTGGCAAAATCAATGTTTTTGGGAGTGTTGAGGAAATTTCACAGCTTGCTAAAGACACGGAGTGTGGATTTTGTATTGATTTTGCGCACGTTCTTGCAAGGGAAAAAAATTATAATTTTGAAAAAGCAAAAAAATATTTTCCGCAGAAAGATTGGCATGTTCATTTTTCAGGAATTGAATACGGAGAGAAAGGCGAGAAAAAACATATTGAAACTGAGGAGTCCGAGATAAAAAAACTTTTGAAGAATTTGCCTAAGGGGAAAAACATTGTAATTATCAATGAAGCGCCGGATCCTGTGAAAGATAGTTTGAAGGGGTTGGGGGTTTGGGGAAAGGTTGGATATTAAAAAATAAAAACACTCACCCGTTAAAAACCTCCTGCGGGTTTTTAGATTCCAGCATCCAAGAACTTCTTCTCGTTGCCTCTGATTGAAGTTCACATAGCTCGCTCGATATGATAAAAAATTGGTAAAACATCGGCAGGAGGGATTGGCTCACTTCGTTCGCATGTTAATAAACTGTTAATTGAATAAAACCCTGAACTTTTTGAGATTATATTGCTTGAATAAAGATGATTGAAAAATTAATTGGAAAAAAATGTTTTTTGAGTTGGGTGAAATTATTTTTTGGATTTAAAAAATAAAAAAATTGGTTGTGTTGCTCTCGATATAATAAGTTGTTAAGTCTGAAAATCCTAGACAAGAGGAGAAGATATTAATGAATTGTTGGGATAATTTTACTAGATTAACTTTTTTATTACTTCTGAACGAAATGAAGGTTTTTTTGGATTATTTTATTTAAATCTAAAAAATAAAAACTCTAAATTTTCACTTTTTGTTTGGACAGGTAGTCCTATTGTAACTTTAAAATTAATACAAAACCGCAAAGTTTATAAAAGAGTTTTTGGTGATAAAAATAACAGAAACAACGTTTCTGTGCAATTAAATATGGAAAATAAGATGAACGAAAAAAGCTTAATAGCTTCTTTCATTGCACTGTTCGCTGTATTTGTTTTCTTAGCTGGTGTAAGTGCTGATGTGGATGATTATAGTAATGTCCATGTACAAGTTGAAAGAGTTTCATTGAATGTGAACGAGCCTACTTTTGTTAGTCTTGAAGCTGGCGAAACTGTGAGAGTTGAAGTTTGGTTTACGTCAAACGTTTATGACAAGGACGTTACAGTTAGAGCTGAGCTTGATGGGAACGACATTGATGTAAGTTCTGAGACTTCAGAATTTGATGTTCTTCCTAACGAGAGTTTGAGAAAGGTTCTCACACTTGAACTGCCGGAAGAGCTTGAAGATGAGCTTTATGATGACGACGTTACTCTTGAAATTAAGATTGACGGCGATGATTCAAAGCTTGTTAACGACTATACTCTTACGGTTAAAAGAACACCATACAAGATGGCAATTAAGTCGGTCAGTGTAAGTCAAAGAGTTGAAGCTGGCGAGAACTTGCCAATCAACGTCTTTTTGGAAAACATCGGTTACAATGATCTTGATGATATTTTTGTGACTGCAAGTATTCCTTCATTGAACCTTAGAACATCTGATTTTCTTGGAGATATTGTTGCTCTTGAATGTGATGATAGTGACAATGAATTTCCATGGGACACAGAAAGTTTGGATAGATTCTGTGATGAAGATGACGAAGATTCTGTGAGCGGAAGGCTTATGTTGAACATTCCATACGATGTTGAAACTGGAATTTACACGCTTGAAATTGAAGCATCAAACGATGACGCAACTTCAAGAAAAGTTGTTCAGATTGCGATTGAGAACGATTTCGATCAGAACGTTTTCAAATCAGGCAATTCTTTGCAGATTGTAAATCCTACAGACAAGATTCAGGGATACAGAGTTGTTCCAGAGTTTCCGGCAAGTGTTAGCAAGAGTCTTGTTTTTGTTTCTCCTGGCGCAACAGAAACTATAATTGTTGAACCAAACGCCGATGGAGATTACAGCTTTGAAGTTAGTGTTTTCACTGTTAAAGGTGAACTTGTTGACACTATGACTTTCAGCGGAAAAGCAGGAATTTCAAGCAACGACAATGAGACAAATCCAGTTGTAATTTTGACAGTAATCTTGGCAATAATTTTTGTTGTCTTGCTTATTGTGTTAATTGTACTGATTGGAAAGAAGCCTGAAAAAACTGAAGAATTTGGAGAAAGTTACTACTAATTTTAATTTTCTTTATTTTTTTATTTATTTTAACTTTCTCTTTTTTATTAAAATGTTTGGAGAATACTTAAATTATAGTTCTGAGAAAAAAAGAAAGGAATGAGAGGTTCAAGAATATTTGAAAGAAAGATTTTCTGAAAGAGGTTCTCTTCAAGATTTTGCTTTAAAAATTAAAAAGAAATCTCCATCTTTGAAGATGGAGTAGGTTTCTCCAGAAATTATT